>NZ_JAIHAP010000098.1:0-5716 GCF_020054775.1 Thermosipho sp. (in: thermotogales)
TTTTGCTTTAAGGAAAGCTATGGAAAAAGGGATTCATGTAAGTATTGCAACGGGTAGAAATTATTATTCGGCTAAAAGGTATATTGATGAATTAGGTTTGGATGTTCCTGTTATACTGCAAAATGGTGCTTTTATCTACATGCCTTTGGAGAATAAAGTTTTGTACGAGTCGTTATTAGAGTCAGCCATTGCAAAGGACCTTATAAATTACGCAAGAAAATTTGAACTCGATTACATTTTGTATTCATATTTTTTAGATGAAATTGATATGTATATGGACAAGGAGCATAACGGAGGATTTGTAACCTATATTAAGCAAAATAGTTGGAGAATAAGGTATGTGGATGATGTTTTAAGATATATAACGAGAGAAAAGGTAGCGCAAGTAGTTTTAATAGGAGATGAATCAAAGATTTGGTATATAAATGATATAATAAAGCAAAAGTATCCTGGAAAATATAGCGTTGTAAAAAGTACAGTTGTTGATGGCTGGAGTTTTATAGAATTTTTTGGCCCGGGATCTTCGAAGGAGGAAGCTGTAGCCTTTTTAATGAATTATTTTAACGTAAAAAGTGAAGAAACTATGTTTTTGGGGGATGGATATAACGACCTAGGAGCTATGAAATTGGTTGGTTTTCCGGTTGCTGTAGATAATGCGTGTGCCGAAGTAAAAGAAACATCACGGTTTGTCACCCTTTCAAATAACGAAGGGGGAGTAGCTTTTGCAATTGAAAAGTTTGTTCTTTAGCTTGATTTTAATTTCTGTTTTTTCTTTTTCATACGATATAGTAGATCTTCAAATAGCTGTTGGTGAGAGAAATCAAAAAAAAGTATTAAGTATACTTAATTCATTGGAATACGAAAAATTACCTCTTGAATTTAAATGTGAAGTAATTCTTGCATATACAGATTTATATTTTTGGGGTGAAAATATACCAAAAAATGATTATCAAGAATTAGCCAAAAAGTACGTAGATGAGCTTTTAGAAAAGGAACAAACCTACTGGAAAGTTTATTATGCAGCAGCCCTTGTATACGGGCATTATGTTCAAAAAAACTATCTTTTAGCACTTTTTTATTCGTCAAAAGTTTTTAATTATGCAAAAAAATCGGTTGAGCTTGGGCAAGATCAATACCTTGCCCATCTTTTATATGGTATATTAAACCTTGAAACACCATTTGGGAAATTAGAACTTGCTGAAAAGCATCTTTTAAAAGCACTTGAGCTTAATCCTAACCATGTTTATACCTATGTAGAACTTGGAAAGTTGTATGAAAAGAAAAAAGAATGTAAAAAAGCAATAGAGATGTATGAGAAAGCACTTAAAATACCTGGAATGAAAATTTGGAGTTATATAAACAAAGAGGGGAAAATGGAAGCAAGGCAGAGACTTTCGGAGGTGGAAAAACGGTGTACAAGCGAATAAAAGGTACAGAGGATATTTTTGGAGATGATATTAAGTACTGGTATTATATTGAAAATGTTGTTAAAGAAACTGTAAGGCTATATGGTTATTCTGAAATAAGAACTCCCATTTTTGAGGCCACAGAGTTATTTATAAGAAGTGTTGGAGAGGAAACGGATATTGTCCAGAAAGAAATGTATACTTTTGAGGATAAGGGGCAAAGAAGTATTACGTTAAGACCTGAAGGAACTGCTCCAACCATTCGTGCATTTATTGAAAATTCGATGATGGCAACAGGCTTACCCAAAAGGTTATTTTATATCGGTCCTATGTTTAGGTACGAAAGGCCTCAAAAGGGAAGACAAAGACAATTTCATCAATTTGGAGTAGAGTTAATTGGTTCTCCTTCACCACTTGCAGATGCAGAAGGAATAATTGTTGCTGATAGAGTTTTAAAGAACCTTGGACTTTTGAACTATACTATAAAGATCAATTCTATTGGTTGTGATAAATGTAGAGCAAATTATAAAAATGCGTTAAAAGAGTACTATTCAGATAAATTAGATTACGTATGTGATGATTGCAAAAGAAGATATAATACTAATGTTTTAAGATTGCTCGATTGTAAAGTTGACGTTGAATATATAAAAGATGCTCCAAAGATTACAGATTATTTGTGTGATGATTGCAAATATCACTATGAAGAAACTAAAAGATTATTAGATAATTTAAAAATTAAATATGTAGAGGATCCGCTTCTTGTAAGAGGTCTTGACTATTACAACGGTGTGGTTTTTGAAATTCATCATGGAGACCTTGGAGCACAAAGTGCAGTTGGTGGTGGGGGAAGATATGATAAATTAATAAAGGAACTTGGAGGAAGTCAAACACCATCGTTGGGTTTTGCAATGGGAATAGAAAGGCTTATTATAGCGTTAAAAAATGAAAAAATTCCAGTTGAAGAGATAAAGAATAATGAGATATTTGTTGCTCACCTTGGAGAGCAAGCAAGAATTGAGGCATTAAAAATAGCCGAGGATTTAAGGGACAATGGCATATCTGTAGTATTTAGTACAATGGAAAGAGGGTTAAGTGCCCAATTAAAACATGCAGCAAGGTTAAAATGTAAACTCTGTGTAATTGTAGGTGAAAATGAGCTTGAAAGAAATATTGTGATACTTAGAAACATGGAAACAGGAGAGCAGATAGAAATTGAAAGAGATTATGTTGTAGGAACAGCTAAAGAGTGGATTGAAGGGTGAAAGTATGAGTTATATAGAGGCGGTTATAGCTATAGTCCTTGTTTTTGTAGCTGTAACTGCCGTTTTCACGTCAATTGAGTATCAACAAAAAATGTATTCTAAAATACTTGAGCGTGAATTACTCCAATTGTATTCAGAAGATCTTTTCTGGATAACTATTTATAACCTTCCAAACACCACCCCTTTTGATTCTTTTGAAACCTCCTATTCAACAAAAAATGCATATGTAGTTAAAGATTATGAAAAAATAGAAAAAGAGATTAATTGTATAACCTTTACTTTTCCTAGTAATAAGAAGGTAAATATATACTATTTTCAAAAGTGATAGTTTTAGACTAAAAGAGAGAGGGGGTTCCCTCTCTCTTTTATTGCATTTCTTCTTTTAAATCTTTTGGATTGGTTGATTTTCCAAAAAATCTTAATATTGCTAATATAGAAGAAAATCCAATTATTAAAGAAATCCAAATTGGTACACCAATTCCTACCAACAGGTAGCCGATAATGGCAATACTTGCAGCTGTAATTGCATATGGTAGTTGTGTCTTAACGTGATCAATGTGATCAGCGGATGAAGCCATTGAAGACATAATTGTGGTGTCTGAAATAGGCGAACAATGATCTCCAAATGTTGAACCTGTTAAAACAGCTCCCAAAGTAGCAAATACTAATGTTGAAGGTTCATTTCCTGTATATGCAGCTGCTAAAGGAATAGCCAGAGGAAGCATTATAGCCATTGTCCCCCAAGAAGTTCCTGTTGCAAATGCAACAATTGACGAAAGAATAAATACTAAGGCAGGAATTAACCAACCTGGAAATGATGAAGAGACTATTTTTACTAAATAATCTGCTGTACCAAGATCAGTTGCAATAGAACCTATAGACCATGCCAAAATTAAGATTATTGTAGTTATAACCAACGATTTTGCGCCTTCAACCCATGCTTCTATAGCTTTTCTTAGAGTCATAATACCTTGAGAAACAGCCATGATGATTGCAATAATACTTGCCAGAGCTGATGCCCAAATTAGTGCTGCAGAAGCATCTGCATCACCAAAAGCACTTCTAATTCCTTCAAAGTTGAAAGGTTTTTCTATTCCTCCACCCGAATACCATAAACCTATAAATGCAAAGATGATTAGTGTAAGGATTGGTATTAAAGCATTTGAAATTTTCAGAGGAACATTTGAGTTATCTAATTCTTTTTCAAAGTCAGTTGATAGCATTGGTTCGGCATTGTCCGCTAATACTTTTCCAGTTAACCTCGCCCTTTTTTCAGCATCGTACATTGGACCAAAATCTCTTAGCAAAAGGCCGACCATAAATACCATAAATAATGCAAACAGGCCGTACATTCTATATGGAATTGATTTGAAAAATACATTATATGGATTTACACTTGTTCCTAGAGAATTGAATGCATCTGATATTAGTCCTAATTCATAACCAATCCATGTGGATATAGCAGCCATAGTTGCTACAGGTGCGGCTGTTGAATCAACAATGTAAGATAATTTTTCCCTCGAAATTTTTAATTTATCAGTTAAAGGCCTCATCGTGGGACCAACAATAAGGGTGTTAGCATAATCATCAAAAAACACAACAACACCCATTAATGTAGTTACTAATTGAGCGCTTCTTGGAGTTTTAGCTTTTTTTGCAAGAGCATTAGCAATTGCTCTAGTTCCACCCATTTTTGCAATAACTCCGACTAATCCTCCAATGGTTAGTGTAAATATAATTATACCTGCATGCCAACTGTCTGCTAAAGCGTTTACAGGATATTCAAAAGTTTTCGTATAACTTTCTATTATTTTCATAAAAAAGTTAGAATTAGATGTTGCAAAGACATTAATTACTGCTCCTGAAAAAACACCTATTAATAGTGAAAGTATAACTTCTTTTGTGATAAAGGCTAAAACGATAGCTAATAAAGGTGGAATAACTGACCAGAAGCCATATTTCACTGACTCTGTATTTTCACTATTTGCAAATGTTAATGAAGCTGTTAATAAGAGTACTATTAAGATGAAAATTACAAAAGTGTTTTTTTTCATGAAATCCCTCCTTTAGAGAGTAATAGGAAATTCAATTTATGTAAGTTGATTGTTTTGAAACTTTTTTGTAAAAAAAGATGCTTATTTTTAATAAATTTTAGCATAAATATATCTTAGAGAAAAAGTATTTAAATAGTCTTAAAAAGAACAATATATAAATTCTGTAATGAATAATTGCTGATAGAGAATTATTTTTTCATATCAGAGAGTAAATCTAATATTATTTTGTAAAAATTTGACATATAATTTCATATAGGATATAATTTCAATGGAATTGAAATAAATGGTAATAAGGTGATAGTATGAATGAACTTTTAAAGGTAATTTCATCACCACAGCTTTTTGAAGTGCTTAATTTTTTGAAAAATAATCCAAATATGAACCCAAGTACAATTGCAAAAAAACTGGGCTATCATACTTTTACAGTTCAGAGGTACCTTGAAATAATGGAAAAGTTTAATATAGTCTCATTTAAAGAGGAAAGAAAAGTGGGAAGACCTTCAAAAAAGTATAGATACATTGGTGGAAAAATCACCATTGATATAGATGAAATTTTGAACATTTTTAATCTCAAAGGAAAAAGAGTAAGGGAAAAGGCCGGAGATTTTAAATATAGCTATGATTTAAATAAAGAGACAATAAAAGGTGTAATTTTGAATAATAAGAAGATTAAATTTAATGAAGTAGAGGGGAAAATACTATTTTTAATTCCACCAGTAAATTCAAATGGGATAACAGTTTGTGAAATATCAAACAAAATAAGCATAAATGAATTTGATATTTTATTTGCAATTAAAAAATTTCTTTCCTTGGATTTGATTGAGGTGGTTGAATAATGCTTGAAGTAATATTTACACTTATTTTTATAGTACTTTTTAGGTTTATTATTTTAAAATTTCTAGGATACGATAGAAAAAGTATCTTGTTAAGAGATAGCGAGTTTTGGTCACTCTTGATATTTGTTGGCATTGCACTTTCCATATTTTTCGACAAA
>NZ_JAIHAP010000099.1:0-5692 GCF_020054775.1 Thermosipho sp. (in: thermotogales)
AGTAATAGAAAATAATGTGCTAAAAAAATAGAAAATAATGAGGGAAAGTATTCTTTTCAAATTATTCACCCTTTTCGAGATTTTTTAATACATTTTTTAAGTCTTCTGAAAGCGGAGCAGTGGCTGCAATATGTTTATTTTTAAAGTAAAATTCCATGGAGTGACAATGTAAAAAATATCTTTTTAAACCATATTCTCTTTTAAATTCACGATTGAGCTTTTTATCGCCATAGACGTCATCTCCAATTATTGGATGGTTTATCAGGCTTAAATGTTTTCTTATTTGGTGTTTTCTTCCTGTTTTAATATTTACATTTAAAAGAGAAAACTCTCCCAAATGTGTTTTATATACTTTCTGCGTTGTAAATGTGGTTAATGCTTGTTTATTTTCAAGAGGTATATCAATTTTTCCTTTATTGGATAAATTGCCTTTACAAAGAGCGATATATTCTTTTTTTATGCTACGGCTGGCAATTATATCTCCCAATTCTCTTGCACTTTGGGTGTTTTTTGCAACGATTAATATACCTGATGTATGTTTATCTAATCTATGGACAAGATGTGGAGTGAAATTTTTTTCTTGACCATAGTATATTAACCCTTCGATTAATGTCGCGATGTGTGTTCCCTTACCAGGATGTATTGGAATACCTGCTGGTTTATTTATTATCAGAATATCAGTATCTTCATATACAACATCAAGGTCCATTTTTATTGGAACCACTTTGTTGTTGATTTCCCTATTGTATTTTGATATATCTTCTTCAATAGTTATTTCATCGCCTATTTCTATCTTGTATGAAGGATTTTTTACTTTTTTTCCATTTACTTTTATTTTGCCGGTTCTGATTAATTTATAGATTGCACTCAAAGGTAAATTTGAAAGTTTTTTTCTTAAAAATTTGTCTAATCTTGAGTAGTAATTTTCTTCAGTTACTATCATGACTTCACCTCACAAAGCTTTTTTTCATTTATTATTATACCTTTAAAGAAGAAAAATTCAAAAAAATTTTTGTATAACTCTTGACAATATTTTTTTGTGTGTTAAAATAAAATTCGGTCTGGGTGCGTAGCTCAGTGGGAGAGCGCTTCCTTGACGCGGAAGAGGCCGCAGGTTCAATCCCTGCCGCACCCACCAGTGGGGTTAGTCCCCATCTTTTTTAGTTGGGGCGTCGTCTAACTGGCAGGACACTGGACTTTGGCTCCAGCAGTGTAGGTTCGAGTCCTACCGCCCCAGCCAGAGGGCTTGTATAAGCCCTCTTTTTTTCTAAGAACCTTTATTAAAACGCACGAAAGGGTGGATGAAACAAAATCTTCACTTATTTTTCAAGAGATTTTATATATAAATATGTATAATTTAGTTTGTAAAGTTTTGCGGCGTGGCTGAATCGAACAATTTAAGAGTTTTCGAAGGGAGGGTTTAGATGCCTACAATTAATCAGTTGGTAAGGCACGGTAGAAAGGTTATTAAGGAAAAATCAAAATCTCCAGCACTTCAAGGACATCCACAAAAAAGAGGAGTTTGTGTCAGAGTTTCTACAATGACACCAAAAAAACCAAACTCAGCTTTGAGAAAAATTGCTAGGGTTAGGTTAAGTAATGGAATAGAAGTTACAGCATATATTCCAGGTATAGGTCATAACTTGCAGGAACACTCAGTTGTTTTGGTAAGAGGTGGAAGGGTTAAAGACTTACCAGGTATTAGGTATAAGATTATTAGAGGAGCATTGGATGCAGCAGGTGTTGAAAATAGAAAACAATCCAGAAGTAAATACGGTGCTAAGAGACCTAAGAAATAAGTCGGGAGGGAATAACAAATGAGAAGAAGGAGAGCAGAGGTCAGAAAAGTTCCACCTGATCCAATATATAACGATGTATTGGTTTCAAAGCTTATAAATAGAGTAATGTGGGATGGAAAAAAATCAATAGCACAAAAAATTGTATATAAAGCAATGGAGTATTTGTCAGAGAAAACAAAAAAAGATCCGCTTGAAGCTTTACATCAGGCAATTGATAATGTAAGACCACTTGTCGAAGTAAGACCAAGAAGAGTTGGTGGTGCAACTTATCAGGTTCCAATTGAAGTTGAAGAGCCAAGAAAGACTTCTCTTGCTTTAAGATGGATTGTTGAAGCAGCAAGATCAAAAAAAGGTAAACCAATGGCTGAAAAGCTTGGAGAAGAGCTTGTTAATGCGTTTAATAATACAGGAACTGCGATTAAGAAGAAAGAAGATGTTCACAGAATGGCCGAAGCAAACAGAGCATTTGCACACTTCAGATGGTAAGTAGGAGGAGAGTATGAAGGAGATACAGGCTATATACGTCGACTTGAAAAAATTAAGAAATATTGGAATAATGGCTCATATTGATGCTGGTAAAACTACTACTACTGAAAGAATACTTTTTTACACAGGTAGAAAGCATAATATTGGTAGCGTTGATGATGGCACAGCGACAATGGACTGGATGGTTCAGGAAAAAGAAAGAGGTATTACCATAGTTTCTGCTGCAACCACATGTATGTGGAAAGACCATCGTATTAATATTATTGACACTCCAGGGCACGTTGACTTTACAATAGAAGTTGAACGTGCTTTAAGAGTTTTAGATGGAGCAGTTGCTGTTTTTGATGCTGCAGCAGGTGTTGAACCACAATCTGAAACAGTTTGGAGACAGGCTGATAAATACAACGTTCCAAGGATTGCCTTCATGAACAAAATGGATAAACTTGGAGCAGATTTTGAAATGGCTGTTCAAACAATGGTGGACAGGTTAAAAGCAAATCCTATACCTGTCCAAATGCCGATGGGTGCTGAAGATTCTTTTGAAGGCGTTATAGATTTAATAGAAATGAAAGCAATTAGATGGTTAAATGAAAATGGTACAGAAATGGTTTACGAAGAGATTCCAGAAAAGTATAGGGCAAAAGCTGAGGAAATGAGAGAAGATTTGTTAGAAAAAGTTGCTGAATTAGATGACGAGATAATGATGCTTTATCTTGAAGGAGAAGAAATATCAAATGATCTTATTAAAAAGGCACTTAGAAAAGCAACTATTGAGAATAAAGCAACACCAGTATTTTGTGGTTCTGCAAAAATGAATAGAGGTGTTCAACCTCTCTTAGATGGAATATTGGAATATCTTCCATCACCACTTGATATGCCACCAGTTAGAGGTTGGAATCAAAACGGTGAAGAAGTACAAATTAAACCATCAGAGGATGAACCATTTACAGCTTTAGCTTTTAAAATACAGGCAGATCCATATGTAGGAAAATTAACATTCTTTAGAGTTTACAGTGGTAGACTCGAAAAGGGAAGTTATGTATATAACTCAACTAAAGGTAAAAAAGAAAGAATTTCAAGGTTAATATTCATGCATGCAGATAAAAGAGAAGATGTTGAATATGTAAGAGCTGGTGATATTGTAGCGGCAATAGGATTAAAAGATACAAAAACTGGAGATACCCTTTGTGATGAAAAAAGACCAGTTATCTTAGAAAAAATGGAATTTCCAGAACCAGTTATTTCAATAGCAATTGAACCTGAAACAAAGAATGATCAAGACAAGCTTTCTAAAGCATTGACATTGTTAAGTGATGAAGATCCATCTTTTAGAGCTTATGTTGATCACGAAACAGGTGAAACTATTATTTCTGGAATGGGTGAATTGCATCTTGAAATAATAGTGGATAGATTAAAGAGAGAATTTAACACTAAAGTAAGAGTTGGTCAACCTCAAGTTGCATATAGAGAAACTATTCAAGAACCGGCAGAAGCAGAAGGAAAGTATATCAGACAGAGCGGTGGTAGAGGACAATACGGTCATGTTATAATGAGATTTGAGCCAATTGACTTAAGTAAAACTTTTGAATTTGAAGATAGGATCGTTGGTGGAGTTATTCCTAAGGAATATATTCCAGCTGTTGAAGAAGGTGTAAGGGAAGCTGCACAAAGTGGTGTGCTTGCAGGATATCCAATGGTTGGAATAAAGGCAATACTCTTGGATGGTTCATATCACGAAGTTGACTCATCTGAAATGGCATTTAAAATTGCAGCAAGTATGGCTTTTAAAGAAGCAGTTAAAAAGGCTAAACCAATTTTACTTGAACCAATTATGAGAGTAGAAGTAACGACTCCTGAAGAATATATGGGTAACATAATAGCAGATTTAAACTCAAGACGTGCACATGTTGAAACACTTGAGTCAAGAGGACATTTGAGAATAATAAAGGCGCTTGTTCCATTGTCTGAAATGTTTGGGTATGCAACCGATTTGAGATCATTATCTCAAGGTCGTGCAACATACACAATGGTTTTGGAACGTTATGCAAAAGTTCCAGATAAATTAGCGGAAAAAATTATTTCAAAATAGTTATCCACAAAGGATAAAGGAGGGTGAATTATGGCAAAAGAAAAGTTTGTGAGAAGCAAACCTCACCTTAACGTAGGTACCATCGGACACATTGACCACGGAAAAACAACATTAACAGCAGCTATAACAAAGTATCTTTCATTCTTTGGTAGAGCAGATTATACTCCATACGAACAAATCGATAAGGCACCAGAAGAAAAAGAAAGAGGAATTACAATTAACATTTCACACATCGAATACGAAACAGAAACAAGACACTATGCGCACATTGACTGTCCAGGTCACGCAGACTACATCAAGAACATGATTACTGGTGCTGCTCAAATGGATGGAGCGATCCTTGTTGTTGCTGCAACAGACGGACCAATGCCACAAACAAGAGAACACGTTCTTCTTGCAAGACAAGTTAACGTTCCTGCAATGATAGTCTTCATTAACAAAACAGATATGGTTGATGATGAAGAATTAATTGACTTAGTTGAAATGGAAGTTAGGGAACTTCTCAACAAATACGAATTCCCAGGTGACGATCTTCCAGTAGTAAGAGGTTCTGCACTTAAAGCAGTTGAAGGTCCAGATGATCCAAACGATCCAGTATACGCACCTATAAAAGAATTACTTGATACAATGGATTCTTACTTCCCAGAACCACAAAGGGAAACAGACAAACCATTCTTAATGCCTGTTGAAGACGTATTTTCAATCACAGGTAGGGGTACAGTTGTTACAGGAAGAATCGAACGTGGTGTTATCAGACCCGGTGACGAAGTTGAAATTATTGGTATGAGCTACGATATAAAGAAAACAGTTGTTACAAGTGTTGAGATGTTCAGAAAGATCCTTGACGAAGGTCTTGCTGGTGACAACGTTGGATGTTTGTTAAGAGGTATTGACAAGGACGAAGTTGAAAGAGGACAAGTTCTTGCAAAACCAGGATCAATTACTCCTCACACAACATTCAAAGCACAAGTTTACGTATTGAAGAAAGAAGAAGGAGGAAGACACACTCCATTCCAAAAAGGTTACAAACCACAATTCTTCATTAGAACAGCTGATGTTACTGGAGAATTAATTGACTTCCCAGCAGGTGTTGAAATGGTAATGCCTGGTGACAATGTTGAAATGACAATTAAACTTATCTATCCAGTAGCTATTGAAGAAGGAATGAGATTTGCTATCCGCGAAGGTGGAAGAACAGTCGGAGCAGGTGTTGTAACAGCAATTGTTGAGTAAAATAAATTTTAGAAAGGGGGAATTTCCCCCTTTCTTCCTGAAATAAAAAGGGAGGGAACAAAATGCCAGGACAGAAGATAAGAAT
>NZ_JAIHAP010000100.1:0-5648 GCF_020054775.1 Thermosipho sp. (in: thermotogales)
CTTCAGCAGAAAACTTCTTTCTCATATCTTTCACTCCCCTTCGTATATGATTATACTCTCTACTTTCTAACTGTCCAATCCTTCAGGGGAGCAGTATATAACTTTTTATTAATTTGTACAAATTCAATATAAAAGGTAAAATATAATTAGAGAGGAGGGAGAGTATGAAATACTCACTAGAAAATGGAAAAGAAATTAATTTTGATCACACTTATATAATGGGAATAATTAATGTAACCCCAGACTCTTTTTACCCAGGAAGTAGAATTGATCGTGATAGGCTAATTGATACCGTCTCACAAATGATTAAGCATGGAGCAGAAATAATAGATGTTGGTGGTGAAAGCACAAGACCTGGTGCACAAGAAGTATCTTTAGAAGAAGAATTAAACAGAGTTGTTCCTGCAATAGAGATCATTAAAAATAACTTTGATATAATCGTGTCAGTTGATACCTATAAATCAAAGGTTGCAGAGGAAAGTCTTAAATTAGGTGCTGATATAATAAATGATATAAGTGCGTTTAGATTCGATGAAAACATGGTAAATATAGCAAAAAAGTATGATTGTCCCGTAATACTAATGCACATGAAAGGAACACCAAGGAATATGCAACAAAATCCTTTCTACGAAGACACAATAGGTGAAATAATTACATTTTTAAAAGAAAGAATTGAATTTTCAAAAAAACACGGAGTAGAAAAAATAATAATCGATCCAGGAATTGGTTTTGGCAAAAGATTAATAGATAACCTTTTAATCCTCAAACATATTGATGAATTCAAAAAACTTGGATATCCTGTTCTAGTTGGTGCAAGTAGAAAATCTATGATAGGAATGATCTTGGACCTTCCAGTTGAAGAAAGGCTCGAAGGAACTTTAGCCATAACAGCATATTCAGTTATGAAAGATGTAGATATAATAAGAGTTCATGACGTAAAAGAAAATTATAGAGTGGTAAAAGTAATTGAGGCGATTAAAAATGCGGTTGGATAAATTTTTGTCTAATGCAAAAGTTGGTTCAAGAAAACAAGTAAAAAAACTAATAAAGGAAAAAAGAGTAAAAGTAAATGGAAGCATTGTAACAAAACCTGAGTTTAATGTAGATGAAAATGATGAGGTATTTGTGGATGACATTGAGATAATACCTCATCATAATGTTTATATTGTCTTTAACAAACCTTCAGGATTTACATCGAGCAAATCTGAATATGAAAGAAACATTTTTGAATTTATAGATCATCCTTACCTTGACGAATTACATATAGTCGGTAGACTTGACAAAGACGTAGAAGGGCTGATTTTAATAACTAACGATGGGAACTTTACCCACAAAGTAATATCACCAAAATCAAATATAGAAAAAGAATATATTGTAAAAATAGAAGGAATACTAACCAAAGAAATGATTGAAATTGCAAGTAATGGTATAACACTCAATAATGGCATCAAATTTAAACCGGCAAAGATTACAAAAATTGACGATGAAACCATTTCACTAGTTATTACAGAAGGAAAATTTCATGAAGTAAAGTTAATTGTTGGTTTCTTAGGTCTTAAATATAAAAAGATTAAAAGAGTTAGGATAGGAAAACTCAATTTAAATGACTTTAACCTAAATTTGGGGGAATGGAAAGAAATAGATTATAATACAGCGAAAAAGGCTCTTGAATCATAATTATCTTTGATAAAATGTAAATTTTTTCAAAAAACACACATCAAAAAAGTTTTACTTTTTAGTTACATAATGTTATAATTTCTCCGTAAATTGTGGGGAGGTGTAACAATGAGTCAACTATCTAAAGAAATTACGTTAGAACTTGTAAGAGTAACTGAAGCAGCCGCGCTTATGGCTAGTAAATATTTAGGTAGAGGCGACAAAGAAATGGTTGATAAATTGGCAAGTGATGCAATGCGTGGAATGCTGGACTATATAGATATGCAGGGTGTTGTTATAATCGGTGAAGGCGAAAAAGACAAAGCGCCAATGCTATATATCGGAGAACAAGTTGGAAACTGGGAACCAAACACTCCTGAATTAGATATCGCAGTAGATCCAATAGACGGTACAAGACTTGTCGCATACGGTCTTCCAAATGCTATCAGTGTCATTGCTGCTACAGATAGGGGGGCTATAGAATATTTACCAACCTTTTATTCTTACAAACTTGCAGTAGGACCAGAACTTGCAGGAAAATTGGATATCAATGCATCGATAAGAGAAAACTTGAGAGTTGCTGCTGCAATATTAAATATAGATATTTCAGAGCTTACAGTTGTTATATTGAATCGTGACAGGCACAGAGAAATAATTGAAGAAGTTAGAAAAGTTGGTGCTAGAATAAAACTTATTAGCGATGGAGATATAGCTGCTGCAATAGCAACTGCTTTACCTGAAAGCTACGTTGATATTTACATAGGAATCGGTGGATCTCCAGAAGCTACCTTAGCTGCTGCTGCATTAAAATCCTTGGGTGGGGAAATACAAATAAAACTCTGGCCAATAGATGAAAAAGAACGAAATGATTTAATCGAAAAAGGTTATGATCTTGAAAAAGTATACAAAACAGATGATTTAATAAAAAGTGACAACGTAATATTTGCAGCTACCGGTGTCACAGATGGGGATTTATTAAGAGGAGTAAAGTATTCAAAAAACATTGCTATAACCGAATCTCTTGTCATGAGATCAAAAACAAAAACCTTAAGAAAGATAATATCACATCATAATCTAAAATATAAAACCATACCACTAAAGAGTGAAGGTGAAGTAAGATTTATTAATGGAAAAAAAGGCAATGATTAATATACTTTAAAGAACTCCCCTTTTCTAAGGGGAGTTCTTAATTATGATAATCTAACTTCCATTTTCTTTTTTAATTTTCCAAAAAACAAGATAGAAATCAAAACTATTGTTGCTAGTGAAGAAATCATTATTAACCAACCCCACCATTTTAAGCTTTGCTGTTGAATTAAAATACCAAGCGGAATTATTGAACCAAATGCAAGTCCCATGGTAACTGCTTCAAGTATAAGAGTTTGGGAGATAGAAAAAATCCTATTCATATTAACAATTTTCAAATTAGAAGATGAAATTGCAAAATATGCCCCTAATATAGAACTCATTGTAAATAGCAAAAGTGCAAAAAGCAAACCTAACAGAACTAACAAATTTAATGAGTAGAAAATGCTTGATACAATAAAAATAATTAGGAGCAGTATAATATTAATCAAAACCGGTATAGCTATTTTTGAAAATACAAGAGTTGAAAACTTAACTGGGAATACCGATACATACTCTATTTTTGAAATCTCAGATATCATTAATATTCCTGTTTCAAGTGCTATATAAAAGGTGAAAATAGGGATTGTAAACATCAGTGGGCTTAAAATATCTTTATTAAGAAACATCATGAAAATGCCAAAACCTATTGGATACAAGACAAAGTATAAAAATTGCTCATACCTTATTGTGGCTTTTAAATCTTTTTTTATTATGGCATTCAAAACTGAACCCGAGCCTTTTATATCATATCTTTTTTTAGAATTTCTTTGAATAGGTTCAAAACCAATTTTGCTGGATATTATTCTAAATAATATAAATAATATTGCAGCAGATATAATTGAAAAAATCAACGTTTTTGTTGAAATAAAACTCCATGCCAAAATATTATATTCTTTTGTAGAAAATAAAAACATTTTCACCAAATTCTGTAATTCTGCAACATCAACATCGACTAGTGCAATTATAAAGAAATAAAAGAATATTGATAAAAGAACAATTATCATATAAAACCTTCTTGTAAATGATTTAGAAGTTTTTCCCCCAATCAATATTGCTATTGTAGATGATAATAAAAGTAAAAATGCTAGGTGAACAATTAATTGTACAATACCTATAAGAATATTTCCTTTTGCTGCAATTAAATAAGCTAATGTCACAAATACAAAAAAGACAAGAACATAAATTTGAGATATTGTAGCTGTAAATATCTGAAATACCGTTAAGGTAGTTCTTGAAATCGGCATTGTCAACAAAATCTCTAACTCATCGTTTCGAGAAAGAGAATACATCGCAAGGCCTATAAATCCTACAATGAAAAATAGCGACAAAATCGAAACCCAAAAAAGAAACATAAGCCTTGAAGCCGCAGGATCTACCATATAAAGTTTTTCAAAGATCTGTTTTGAGAAAACAAACATAAATATTCCAAGTGGGATAGAGCCAATTGCATAACCTAGAAGTTGCTTTGAAAAATTTTTACTAACAGAAGACTTTTTACTCTTTGAAGTATTCATATAAGGATTGGAAAGATACTTTAATAAAATTATAAAATCTCTCATTATTTCACCCCTTATAGCATTTCAACAATATTTTTTATATCTTCTTCTTGGGCTGTGAGTTCTAAGAATAGATCTTCTAAAGACTTATTCTCACCATTTCTCAAAGTTTCCATGGTTCCCTGAGCGATTATCTTTCCTTTATCAATTATTGCTATTTCATCACACATTTTTTCGGCAATCTCTAAAATGTGTGTGGTCAAAAATATCGTAGTACCTTGAGAAGCATATTTTTTCAAAAGCTCTTTTAAAATCTTTGCGCTTTTTGCATCAAGACCTACCGTAGGTTCATCTAAAAATATTACTTCCGGTTTTCTCATCAAAACACTAATGAGCATTAACTTTTGCTTCATGCCATGCGACATACCAGAGACTTGTTTAAACAGATAATCAACTCCAAATGCTTCGGATAATTCTTGTATCCTATCTTTTACCTCTTTTCCATTGACTCTATAAATATCCATCACAAATTCTAAATATTCATATCCTTTTAAATGATCATAAATTCTAGGCTCATCAGGAACTACACCTATTCTTCTCTTTATTTCTAGCTCATGTGTTTTCATATTAAGTCCAAGAATTTCTATCTCTCCACTTGTTGGTCTTAAAGAACCAGTTAACATCCTAATAGTTGTTGTTTTACCCGCACCGTTTGGTCCGAGAAATCCAAAAATTTTTCCCTTTTCAACTGTTAAATTAATATTATCCACTGCTACAAAATTTCCAAATTTCTTAGTTAAATTCCTTGCCTTTATCATTTAACCACCCCCTGATGTATTCAGAAAATTTTTCACAAAACTCACTCAATTTTGGAAAACCCAATAATCTATGTGTTTTACGTGAAATTCTAAAAATAGCCTTATCTTCCTTTACATTTACTGTAAATCCTTTTCCATAGAAAATAGCAGATCTATTAAAAGGGGCAAATACAATAATTGGCTTTCTTGTATATTCTCCTTTTTCACAAGTTTTTGCAATTTGCTCTGCTACTTTAGAATTATAAATCCAATTATATATAGGTGTCCTCTTCATTCTGTAAATACTAAATATTGCAAAAATTGATACTATCCAAATATATTTAGGAAACAACAAAATTAGAAATATAAATATTCTAGAAAGCATCGAAGCAAATGTTAATCTATAACTAATATAATTAAAAACATTCATCAAAATACCTAATAAAACAAGAATATACAACAAATAATTACTTTTGTCGAAAAATATGGAAAGTGCAATGCCAACAAATATCAAGAGTGACCAAAACTCGCTATCTCTTAACAAGATACTTTTTCTATCGTATCCTAGAAA
>NZ_JAIHAP010000101.1:0-5434 GCF_020054775.1 Thermosipho sp. (in: thermotogales)
TTTTATTATAAAACAATTAGCCCTAACCGAATTATAATCTCAATAGCTGGAAATTTTGAAATCGATAATGTAAAAGAATTAATAAGAAAATACTTTGCAAAATGGGAAAATACCGCATCTTCAAAACCATTGTTTGTATATGATTCTTCTTTAAAAACTACTTCAAAAATTGTAATTGTTGATAGACAAGACTCTACCCAGGCAAAAATAAAAATGGGATACAGATTTCCAAACTTTGAATTCTTTAAAGATAAACTCTACGATAGAGTTGCATTTTTAATGGCAAACAGAATTTATGGTAGTGGTGCATTTAAATCTAGATTGATGAAAGTGTTAAGAACTGAAAAAGGCTATGTCTATGGAATTAACTCAAGCTTTTCCACCGGAAGTTACTTAGGAAATTTCTATGTAACAACCACTGTACGATATGACGCATTAGCAGATTTAATAAAAGATGTTAAGAAAATTATGGAAGATATAAAATATTATAAAGAACCATTAACTTCCGAAGAATTATTCAATGAAGTTAATCTTTATAACGCATTATTCCCAAATGCTTATAAGGACAAAATCACTGTTCTTGATAGTGTTGCATTTGATGTAGAAATCAGAAAAATCAATGAAAATTACATAAATGAATTTATAAAAATGTATAACTCCCTCAGTGCTGAAGATGTTCAAAAGGCATTCTCGAGATTTACATATCCAAATAACTTTGTAACTATCATAGTTGGAAATAAAGAAAAAATTATAGAAAATCTAGAAAATAACGGTATTAAAGATTATGAAGTTATAGAAAACAAATAACAAAAACAAGCCCCCCGATAGTAGAACTATTGGGGGGCTTTGATTTAAAAATAAAAAACAATTCCTCATATATTTGCTACCTGTTACTTTTCATGCTTACTCAACTGTAACGCTCTTTGCAAGATTTCTTGGTTTGTCAGGATCATAACCTCTCATATCAGCAATTAAATATGCAAAAAGCTGTATAACAGGAGAAATAGTAAGAGGATACATGTCTTCCGGACTATCTGGAACATAAATTATGTCATCGGAAATACCTTCCAAATCCTTATTTGATTCATTAGTTACAGAAATTATTCTTGACTTTCTTGCCTTTGACTCTTCAATATTACTTTTTGTTTTTTCAAACAATCTATCCTTTGGTGCAATAGCAAAAACAGGAAAAGTTGGATCAAGCAAAGCAATTGGGCCATGCTTTAACTCACCGGCTGGATATGCAGTGGCATTAATATAACTAATTTCTTTCAATTTTAAAGCGCCCTCTAAAGCAGATGGATAATTGATTCCGCGACCTATGTACATAAAATGATGGTAATTTTTGTAATATGCTGCATATTCTTCTAAGTTTATATCGTTCAACAATTTTCTGAAAATTTCTGGTGCTTTTTTCAAAAATTCGAAATCTTTTTCAAGTTCATCATTCCACATATTTTGTTCTTTTAAAATATACATTCCAAGAATGTATAAAACAACAAGTTGATTCACATAAGTTTTAGTAGCAGCAACACCAATTTCTGGACCAGCATTCATCAAAATTGTAACATCACTTTCTCGGGTAATGGTAGAACCTACTACATTAGAAATTGCAACCACTCTTGCTCCTTTTGATTTTACAAGTCTAACAGATTCAAGAGTATCTGCAGTTTCACCAGATTGAGAAATTGCAATTACCAACGTTTTATCATCTATATGTATGTTTCTATATCTAAATTCTGATGCTACATCAACTTCTACATCAATATTTGAATGCTTCTCTAAGAAATATTTGAAAACAAGCCCAGCATGATAACTTGTTCCACAAGCAACAAGTTTTATTTTTTCAACTTTTTCTAAATTAAACTCTTTTAATTCCGTAAGTATTGGGCCTTCATTAGTAATTCTACCTACAAATGCACTTTCTATTGCTTCGGGTTCTTCATTTATTTCTTTTAACATGAAATGCTTGTATCCACCTTTTTCCGCAGAAGCTTCGTCCCAATCAATATGATAAACTTTTCTTAGAACAATATTTCCATTTACATCTGTAATTTTATACTCTCCATTTTTTAACAGTGCAACATCCCCATCTTCTAAAAAAACTACGTCTTTTGTATATTTTATAATTGGTGTAACATCTGAAGCTAAAATAACTTTATTTTCTGCCCTGCCCAATACTAGAGGGCTTCCTTTTCTTGCTGCAACTAAAGTATCCTTCATGTCAGAATGCATAACAACTATAGCATATGCACCTTTAAGCATTTTCACAGATTTTAAGACTGCTTTATAGAGATCCCCTTCAAAATTTTCTTCAATCAAATGTGCAATAACTTCCGTATCAGTCTCTGATTTGAATTTATGTCCCTTTCTCTTTAACTCTTCTTTTATCTCTGCATAATTTTCTATTATTCCATTATGAACAATTGCAATTTTTCCAGTACAATCCGTATGAGGATGAGCATTTTCATCAGTAGGCGCTCCATGTGTTGCCCATCTAGTATGAGCAATACCAACTGAAGTGTTAAAATTTGTAATTTGATCTCTTAAATTTGATATTTTTCCGGTAGCCTTTTGAATAACAATACTTCCATCTTTATAAAAAGCTATTCCTGCAGAGTCATAACCTCTATATTCTAACTTTTGCAAATCATCAACAAGTTCTTTTATACTAAATTCCGTTCCAATTATTCCTACTATTCCGCACATTTTAAAAGTGCCTCCTTAATTTTCAAAGGAAGTTTTTCCTCTACTCCTTTTTTTGCAACCTTTAACGCGTTAAATATAGCAGTCCTATTTGAATTACCATGGGCCTTTACTACTACTCCCTCTACACCAATAAAGAATGTTCCTCCATATTTTTTTGGATCAAGTTTATTTTTCAAAGAACTAAATACAGGTTTCATTAAAAGAGCACCCAAGGCAGATATTATATTCTTTTTTACTTCAGACTTTATAAGTTCTGTAATCATTTTTGCAGCACCTTCCATGGTTTTCATAGCTATATTTCCATGAAAACCGTCTGCAACAACAACGTCTACTTTCCCTGCATTTAAATCGTTCCCTTCAACATTCCCAACAAATTGATTACCAAATCTTTCTTTTAAAATCTGGAATGCTTCTTTTTCTTTTTGCGTTCCTTTATTTTCTTCCGTTCCAACATTCAAAAGCCCAATAGTAGGATTATCTTTTCCAAGCAACTTTGCATATTCAACCCCCATAATGGCAAACTGGAGAAGGTTAGAAGGTTTTACATCTATATTTGCTCCTGCGTCAGCTAAAACACAAAAATCATTCTTAGTCGGAATTGGTACTGCAAGGGTAGGCCTTTCAATTCCTTTAATTCTTCCTACTACAAAAGTTGCGCACGCCAAAAGTGCACCAGTATTCCCAGCACTAACAACTGCATCAACTTTCTTTTCTCTAGCAAGTTGACAGCTAACATACATTGTGCTTTTTCTTCGCCTAACCGCTTCTGTGGGTTTTACATCCATTGGCAAAAAATCGTCGGTTACTACCTTTACACAATTTTTTGGTAGTTGCACATCTTTAAAATTTTCTTCAATTCCTACAAGATAAAGTTCCACATCTTCATTTTCTTTTGCAAAGGAAAGAGCGCCAGCTAAAATTTCCGCTGGCGCATAATCTCCTCCCATTAAATCAATCGCTATTTTTTTCATAATTATTCTGCAACTTCAAATACTTGTTTTTTACCGTAATGTCCACAATTTAAACAAACTCTGTGAGGAAGTTTTGGTGCACCACAATTTGGACATACGGAAACAGGAACTGAAAATGCTCTGTATATTTTTGCCCTCTTGTGATGTGTTCTGCTTCTTGACCTTTTTTGCTTAGGTACTGCCATATAAATCCCTCCCTTTTAATTTATATCAATTCTTATTTTGCATTTCTTCTTTTAGTTTTAAAAGCTTTTCAAATCTTGGATCTATATTAAATACTTCCATTTCTTTGCAAACATGATCTGGATTTTCATTCAAATTCTCACCACAGAAAGGGCATAACCCTTTACAATCTTCTTTGCAAACAAAAACATCAGGAGCACTAACAACAAGTGCTTCAAGTATTCTTTCCTCAAGATCTATTTCTTCTCCTTTGTAGTATATCACATTTTTCAAATTTTCTATTTCAGAATTTTTAAAATTTGGTTCATTTTTTAAGTCATACACAGCCTCTATCGTTCCTTCCAAAGGCATTACAGTCATTTCAAGACATCTATCACATGGTCTTTCAACTTTCCCGGAAACATATCCTCCAACTACAATTGTATCATCTGTAAAAACTATAGAAATTTTTACTTTAAATCTTTTATCAATTACTTTATACGTTCCTGTGTGTAATTCAATGTATTCACTTTCATAATAGTCCTCAATCTTAACATTTTTTTTAGCAATTATATCCTTTATTTTTATTTTCCATTTCATTTAATTCACCTCATCTTTTCATTTTTATGGTATTATATAATGGGAGGGAAGTGTATGAAGAAAATATTTTTTCTGGTCATTTTATTTATCTCAACAATAACTTTATCTTTTTTATTTGATCCTTTAAATTATATAACAAAATCCAACGTTGGTCTACAATTACAATTTTATAACAAAGGTGGTAAAATTTCCATATATAATCCCTTTGTTTACAAAATTGTTTCATTTGATAACTTTACTGAAACCATGAGATTCCCTGAAATAGTAAAAGGACTTGCATATATTGAGTCTGGTTTTAATATACATGCACTTTCTAACGTAGGTGCAATGGGAGTAGCTCAATTCAAAGCTGATGCAGCTATTGATTATGGAGTATTCAACGCATGGAATCCTCAGCAAGCACTCCTGGGTGCAGATAGAATGATAAGATACTATTATCAAAAATACAACGATATCTATAAAGTATTGGCTATATATAACATAGGTGAGACAAATTACAAAAAGGGAAAATATATAGAACAAGGCAATGCATATGCAAACAAAGTAATTTCTGCTTCAAGAACGGTAAGTAGAAAGTCTTATTTATACGACCGATACGTTTTATATTTACAAGGAACACTCACAGAAAATTCCAGTCAAACATATACTGCTTTTTCTTTTGGGGGCATTTTTGATTATTTAGGAATAGTATATTTTGATATTTCTTCTACTTTCCATTTTAGAGAAGGCTATTTTCCAATTGAACTAGGAACAAAATCTTACATTAGAATAAACCACTTTGCCTCTTTTGTAATTGGATACAATTTAGGGTATAATTTAAATTATGAAAATGAAATATCAATCGGTCCAATAATTGGATATTCTCATTTTAGACCTATAGGCGAAAGCTATGAAATATACTACGATTTTTCAAAAGGGTTTAGTTTAAATAACTTTTTTATCTCTATAGGATATGGAAATAAATACTGGAGGATAAACTTTGGATTTGAACC
>NZ_JAIHAP010000102.1:0-6323 GCF_020054775.1 Thermosipho sp. (in: thermotogales)
TTCGTTACAACTCCTACCAAAAAATATCTTAAAGCCAAGTCACTTGTTGGCAAACCTAGTTGAGTAATACCATTCGCTATACCTAAAAACACAAAGAGTTCAGCTGGATTTACATGCGGAAACAGTCCATTCATGGTATGACATGAAAAGGATGCTGCTGCATAATAGCTAGGTTTGTATTTTTCTGGTAAAAATTTGCCTAATGATAATGTCATGGGATTGCAGAAAAAGAATGTTCCAACCACAGGTAGTATAAGATATCTTGTAAATACATTTCTTGAACTAGCTTTTGCTAATTTTTCAACCTTTTCAGGACCAACAAATTTTATTAATGCATTCATTGCAACAAGGAGCATTATTAATGTGGGAACTATCCCAGAAAGCATATTTACAAATGTTTTTCCACCTTCTTGAAATAAACCTATAAAAACTTCCGCCGCATGTGTCAATACTTCCATAAAATTACCTCCTTTTTGTTCTTTTATTTAATTTTGCATAACTACTTATAAACTATTTAAAACATTTCTTCTATTCCTCACCTCCTTCACCAGAAAATTTTTTAAAATTTTCTATTGCATTCTCTATAGCTTTAGCTGTCAATTTGTCAAAATTTTTTAGCGTGTTATTATCTATACTGAGAATATTTTTGTCTTCTAATCCTTTCACAGGTTTCATTCTGGCAAAGACCGAAACACCTTTCATCTTTTCAACTCGAATAATGTTACCATTTCCGTCGACCGCAATTAGAACAACTACCCCAGCTCTTATTTTGCCTTTGTTCTTCCCTATTGCAACTCTTCCTAATTCTCTCATTTTTTTAAAATGCTTATTAAAATGTTTTATTTGCAAATATCCCAAAATACTTTGTATAAACCATGCAGCTCCCAGCAATATAACTATATGCCAAACCATAAAATCCCTCTCTCGGGAAATTGTTTATGAAATTATCTAATAATACATCTTTTACATATTGTTGTTTAATTCAATTAATAATTTTGCAGTTCTTTCTGTAGTAATAAGCACATTTATAAATCTACCATTTAACGCTCCTAATATTGAGGGAACCTTTTCAAGATTTAAATCCGAATTTATAATATTACCATTTATGTCGTAAAATCTAGAACATATATCACCAACTGCATTTACCTTTTTCAAAAATTCAATATCTTCATTTCCAAAATAACCTGACCATATTAGATTAGAAGACTTAATAGGTGCGCCTATTCCTACCACTGCAATATTAACTTTATTCCATAATTCTAGTATTGATCTTAAATTATTATCATTCATAATAGCTTTTTTCGTTTCTTTTTCTGCAGTAATAGCCGGAGCATAGAGATAATGTCCTTTAGCCTTAAAGGCAGACGCAACTTTTGATACTATTGTATTAACATGGTATTCACTTTCTATGTTTCCTGGTCCACCTACAAGGGGAATAATATTAGCAGAAATACTATTACAGTCCGACAATGCATTTGCAACTGCAGCCATGGTAGTACCCCATGCAAACCCAATTACGTCACCATCTTTAACAATTCTCTTTAAATATTCTGCTCCGGCTTTACCAAGCATTTGTTTTAATATTATTTCGTTTTGCTCATCTGTAGATGGTATAACAACTGCTTCTTTTAAAGAAAATTTACTTTCTAATAATTTTTCCAATTCTAAGCACTCACCAAAATCACTTTTGATCACGATTTCTACTATTCCCTTTTCTCTTGCCTTTTTCAAAAGTCTACTTATAGTTGTCCGATAAATACCTAATTTTTTGGATATCTCACTTTGAGTTAAGTTTTCAATATAATACATCTGAGCAATTTTAGCAAGAAGCCTTGTTTCTTCCCACTTACTCATAGCATCACCCCTCATTTTTTATTCTACTTTAGTAGTATAAACTTTTTGACACAAATGTGCAATAGTGTAATATTTGATTTATAAAACGCAAAACATGAGGGGTGATGAGAGTAGAAAATTATATGTTGAGCAACTTAACCACGAGATTTTCCACCTGAAATGTTGTAAGTAACTCCATGAATATAACTTGCTCTTTCTGAAGCCAAAAAACAAACCAAATCTGCTATTTCACTAACTCTACCAGCTCTTCCTAGAGGTATTGATTTATTTTCATAATTTTCTCTTAATTTTTCTACAGTGATACCTCTCGTATAAGCAAGAGCCTTTTCATATTCTAAAGTTCTTAATCCTGTATCTTCAATAATTCCTGGAGCAACTCCTACAACTCTTATTCCATATTTGCCCAATTCCTTTGCCCATGACCTTGTAAAAGCATAAATAGCACCTTTTGTTCCTGCATAGCAACTCTGACCTTCTGAACCTTCAAGACCTGCTTCCGAGCTCATATTAATTATGACACCGTATCCATTTTTTATCATTTCTCGCGCTACTTCCTGAGTGCAGAAAAAAGTGCCCTTTTGATTTACTGCTACCATTAAGTCAAAATCTTGCTCGTTCAACTCATATTTTCCGTTTGGATCTTTAGGATCTACTAAAAGTCTTGGAATATTTATACCAGCATTATTAACCAATATATCAATTTTTCTAAATATCTTAATAACATTCTCTACCATCTTCCTAACACTATCTTTTTTGGCAACATCTGTTTGTAAAAATAGATGTCTTTTTCTTCCCCCACTTAATTGATTTATGACTTTCTCACCATCAGAATTTATATCAGCTATAACTACTGATGCTCCTTGTTCTGCTAACTTAATTGCTATTTCTTTACCTATACCAGAAGCACCTCCTGTTATTATCGCAACTTTGTTTTCTAGATTTAACCACGATTCTCCCATCATATCTACCTCCAACTATATATGTTTTAATTGTCGTCAGGCTTTTTATTTATATTTTTGTTTCTTCTAAATTATTACTGCATGATATATTTTAGTCGTATCTTAATCAAATTTGCACATTTGTGCAATATAATGTAATTTGTGCAGGAGTTTATATTATATATATTCGCTATAAATTTTAAAATTCCTGCTTATGATAAAAAATTTTTTTATTAATCTTATCAATCTCTTATTCACTACAAAGCCTATTCACTTCACACAGCCTGCGATAAAAATGGATTTATATTAGGAGTAAAAATAACAGTAGCAAATGTCCACGACAGCGTAATGTTTGAAGAAGTATTAGAAGAAGTTGAAAAGAAAGTAGGAACACCAAAAGCAATAGCCCCACTTTCTACGTTCCGAAAGTGGGGCTTAAAATTAATTTTGTCAACAAACTAAATATCACTTTACACTTTGTATATAAAGTGATTCAAATTGTTGACAAACCCCACTTTTTATACATGTAAAAAGTGGGATTTGCTTTATATTTGGATATAATTGTATATAATCTGATGAATATTGGATAAAAACCTGCAAATTATGAATTTGTGTTTTATCGCTTCTTCTAGTATCCACGTAAATATTTTTTCGAATATATCTGTGTTTTTGAATTTTCTTTCATAGTTTTTCCCAAAGGTAGAAAAGTGGGGTATTTCTTCGTTTAATCCATATCCTCAAAACCATCTGTAGGTCACATGTGTTTGTATTTCTATTGTTAGTATGTTTTTGTAAATGATAAAATATGTATTTAATGCACTTATTCTGTATGCCTAAATTTTAGCATCTAAACAATATATATATAATAGACATTCAAAATAAGTGCTCTATACTTCAAACAAGGTCACTTCTACCTGCCCTCAATATATTAGTATATAATCTAAAATATAGTACAAAATAACGAAAAAAGGAACTATTGTAAATAGTTATAAATTACAATTACTAATTTTACCCAATGTATAGCAAACCATTTTCCCATAATCATTTTTTTTAATTAAGTCAAAGGCTTGCTTTGCAAATTGCTTTGCCATATATCTATCATATGCAGTGGGACTTCCTCCTCTTTGTTTATGTCCTATGATTGTTACATGTACTTTTCTGTTTAAAGCTTGTTGTAACAATTCGCTATAATGCATTGTTCTTTTTAGTCCTTCACAGATTGTTATTATTATGTATTTATTGCCATTACTAAATTTTTCCTTTACCATATTAACAAGTTCTTCATCACTAATTGGCATTTCAGGTATCAATGCTATATCTGCTGCACCTTGATCAAATGCAGCCTTTGCTATATTTCCAGAATCGCCTCCTAATGTTTCCACTATGTATATTTTGCCAGGCATAGCAGTAGCAGTATCTTCAATATCATTTATAACCTCCAGTGTTTTATTAATAGCGGTATCAAAACCTAGTGTATAATCTGTACCTTTGACATCATTATCTATAGTGGCTGGGACTCCAACTACCTTTGTTCCTAAATCAGACAATTTTTTAGCAGCTCTTAAAGAGCCATCTCCGCCTAATACCACCAGCCAATCTACTCCACTCTTGTTCAAATTTTGCTTTAAATAAATCATTTTTTTGTCATCTTTTAAATTTTCATATCGACCTGTGAATAATATACTTCCTCCTCTTTTCCCTAATGACATACCACTTATACTATTAAAATTAAGATCGATAAAATTATTTTCCTCTACCCCTTTATACCCTCCAATATATCCAATCAAATCACAATCCGTTTTGCTACATAATTTTGCTAATTCCAATATAAACGCATTCATTCCGGGGCAATCCCCTCCACTTGTTACTACACCTATCTTCATGAAATTCACCTCGGAGATATCGATAATCATATCCTATTAAAACTACCAAATATCTCAATATATTGTTTTACAAGTTCTTTGATGTCATTCTGAATAGTAGAAATTAAATGTCTTACATCATTTTTATTAATAGTTCCAATATATCTTTTTATAGTTTTAAAATATGTTATCTTTATTTCAGTTCCAATATTTACTTTGCTTATACCTAATTTTATAGCTTTTTTTATATCTTCTAAAGGTATACCTGTGCCTCCATGTAAAACTAAAGGCACTGATGAAATATCATTAATTTTTGAGAGTCTTTCAAAGTCTAACTTAGGTTTACCTTTATATAATCCATGTGCATTCCCAATAGCTATTGCCAACGAATCTACTTTACTCCTTTCTATGAATTCCACTACACTATCCGGATTAGTTAATGCATCATCAATATTTTCAACATTTTCTTCTATTCCTGATATTCTGCCTAATTCACCTTCTAATGGTATTCCTCTGTCATGGCATAACTCAGCTATCATTCTGGTATTTTTAACATTATTTTCAAAATCAAGCAGTGAGCCATCGTACATTATAGAATCAAATCCATCGTTTATACACTCTTTTATTATTTCTATATTTTTACCGTGATCAAGATGTAAAACAATAGGAATATTAAAATCTTCTTTTAGCTGTTTTGCATAATTAACTATTTTTTTGACTCCTAAAAATTTAACTGTTCCCTCACTCGCCATCAAAAATACAGGAGAACTCAATTCATATGCTCCTAAAACTATGCCTAATGCATCATCATAAAAATTAAAATTGAAACCTCCAATAGCATACTTATTCTTCCTCGCCTCTATAAGTAAATCATTCAAATTATGGGCCCCCTTTTTCGCAATTTTTCTAATTTCTACTTCCTAAATTTATTCGTTAAGATATTTTAAGAATAGCTTTGGAATTTTTAACAATATCCTCCGCTGTCAAACCATAATGTTTTAAAAGCTCTTAAAGCTCTTTAGGTGAACCTGATTGGCCAAATTGGTCTTTTATACCTATTCTCTTTATCTTTACTGGGTATTCTTCTGAAAGAACTTCTGCCACAGCAGACCCAAGCCCACCTATTATGCTGTGCTCTTCTGCTGTTATAACTTTGCCCGTCTTTTTAGCTACTTCCACTATTAAATCTTTGTCTATCGGCTTTATTGTGTGGATGTTCACCACTGTCGCTTCTATTCCCTCTTCTTTTAGTTTATCTGCTGCTTCAATCGCTATGGCTACCATTATCCCTGTCGCTATTATCGCTACGTCTTTCCCTTCTCTTATTACTTCACCTTTTCCTAATTCAAATTTGTAGTTTTGGTCGTGTATATCTGGTACTGCCATCCTCCCCAACCTTATGTATACTGGTCCATAGTGCTCTGCCGCCGCAAATATGGCTTGTCTCGTCTCTTCTGCATCGGCTGGGTTTATTACCACCATCCCAGGTATTCCTCTCATAAGGGATATATCCTCTATTGATTGGTGTGTCGCTCCGTCTTCTCCTACTGTTATGCCAGCATGGGTAGCTGCTATTTTTACATTTAAGTGTGGATAACCTATGGAGTTTCTCACTTGCTCGTATGCTCTTCCTGTTGCAAATATGGCAAAAGTGCTGGCAAAAGGAATT
>NZ_JAIHAP010000103.1:0-5378 GCF_020054775.1 Thermosipho sp. (in: thermotogales)
TTAAAACCCAACTTGCCTACTTTTTCTTCCTAAAACGGGTGATCCGCTGGGTAAAAAGAAACAGGCCCCTTTCCTTATGGTTGAAAAGTGGGGAAAGGGGCCACAGGTCCCTCTTCCACACGGGTGGGGAGCCGGAGAAGGGTGCTAATAAAGATCATTATACGAGAGTTATATGATAAAATAACTCACCTTCAAAAAGATATGATATAATTAAATTGACAAAGAAAACACTTCACTAATTCTACGGGCGGGCAGCGCAGAACCGTATTCTATGACTTTCTAAAAGCCTTTCTACTAAGAGAGATCACACAACAAAGAAAAGAAACAGATTTAAAATGCGAACAAACTGAACTAATAGGCAAAGACTTCTCCATAAAAAGTTCAGACATACTATAAATAGGCATCGACAATGGATCTAACAAACCGGTTACGAAGAGCTAAAAGAAATGGGAGTGCCAAGAATGGACACATTAGAAGAGATAGCAAAAAGAGACAGAGAAAAAGCTCGATTAGAAGGCAAACTTGAAGAAAGAGAAAGATTTATAGAATTCATCATAGAAATCCTAAACCAAAGGTTTGGAGAAGATTTCGATAAAAGTTTAGAAAAGAAGATCAGAAAAGCAAATGAAGAAACCATAAACCAAATAAAGAAAAATATTCTTAGTATAACATTAGAAGAACTAAAAGATTTAGTAAAGTAGTTATAGAAAGCTGATACTAATGCCAAGTATAAGGTTTATAATTCTGCTTTTAAAAAATATCACTCCTTTGCTGTGATGGTTTCAATGAGGAGTGATATTTTTTTGTCTCCTAAATTTGATTGCCTTAACAGAACATTTATTCATGCCTGTTTTAGAATTCTTAAATTTTTGTAATTGTCAAACTCAGGAAATTTTTTGAATCTGTTATCGTCTATAATTTTTTTAAAATAGAGTTTATTCATTTTTGTCTTTACTTTTCCTTTTGATCTTAACTGGCATCTTTTTGTCGGCGTTGGTACTCTACTTTTCTTTTTGCCAAGTAATTGCCAAATATTCGCCAACTAATTGCCAAATTATTTGATAACATAGTGGCTATTCCTACCTTTCCCCTCAAATTTAAAAATTTTCTTGTTTATTAAATCCATTAAATCCTTTAAGTCATTTGTGGGTGCAGTTCTAAAATAAATGTTTGATTCCTGATATGTTTTTTTTCATTTCCCGTTAGTCAAATATTGGTCATTTATTAGTCAATTTAGTCAATTGGTAGGCAACTCCCTTACCTGCTTTTCCAATCCTTGTAAATATCCCCTTCTTCACTATCTCTGCGAGATCAATAGTTGCCATTTGCCTAGATACATTGGTAATTTCCTGATATTCCCTATTCGTAATCTTTCCCTTTTCTTTTACATACTTTACTGCCTTGATTTGCCTTTCATTTAACCCAATTTTTCTTAAATGTTCTTCTGTATAAATGTCTTTATAGAAATAAACTGCAAAACCGCCAAATTCCTCTTTAAATTCGGGTTCCGGTAATCCTGCTTTTTTACATTCATCAATAATTTTTATGGTTCCTCTACCCCAAGCCTCTATTAGTCCAGCTTTGAAAAATACATCTACCAACAACTCATTTCTAGGATAATTCGAATGCTTAACTTCTATAATAATTATTTCCTTACCGTTTTTCTTTTTTAATCGGACACTTGGTATAATGCCAAGGATATCCCGTCATTTCTTAGAGTCTTCGACGCCAATAGGCTTACCATTATCATCAACTCCGGTGAGCAATCTTCAGCCATCGGTATTTGCAGAGGCACAAATCGATTTTAGATATTCGTCCCGTTATGAGGACTTGAATTCGGGGTATGAGATTCAACTGATTCTAAACCCGTATTTCTTTTCTCTTTTTTCAAAAGCTTCTTTCCCGCCTTCTAATATTTCACAAACATGTTCTCTAATTCCTTGCTTTTCTAAAATGATACTATTAGAAATATCAATAAATGTATTTTCAAGCGAACCGCTAACATAACTTATCCTTGAAGTTTGTTTTGCCATTTCTCTATCAAAATTTGCTACAATTATCTGTTCAGAATCTGTATTCACAACAAGGTTTGGATTATGAGTAACAACAATTACCTGTCTTCTTTTCTTTGCTTCTCTAAAGTATCTTATAAGAGTGATATAAATTGAACGGTTATCTAGATTTTCTTCCGGCTCATCAATTAAAATAGGTCTTTTGTCTTCTTCATCAAGTTCTAAGAATAGAATAAGAAGTGCAATCCCTTTTAAACCGGGCGATAAGTTTTTAAGTTCGATGGCATTAAATTTGATTGAATAATCTATGCTATAATATTTTGTAGAATAAAGCCAATTATCAAAATCTTTCTCTGTATATTTTTTTCTTTTAGCTGAGAAATGATTGTTCTACCATCTTTCGTAAATAATTCCTGAACTTTTTTTAAAAATCCTTTTATGTTTTTAGAATCAACTTCTGGAAATTCTACATCGTCGAGATTCAGCCGAAATTTTAATTTTTCTAATTCTTCTCTTAGAACTTCTTGTCTAGACTGACGAAACATCCCATCTGCTCTCAAATCTATAAGTTCATGCCCTTCTTTTGCCATAGTGTTTATGTCAAAGTCAAATTGAACAGTGAAATCAAATAGTTTTTTATTTTCTTCTCCGCTTTCTTGTAAGCTATTTACCAGAGGCGAATAAATTTCTTTTAGTTCCTTTTTTTCTTCAAAAATTATCTCAAAATATTTAATAAAAAGTTTCTCTCTGTTTTCTAGCAACTTAGGTAATTCCTTTTCTGCGTCTTCAATTTTTTTAATATCTTCATTCAAGGAATCCTTTTTCTTCTTTAATTCTGATAGTGAATTATTTATCTCTTTAAATTTATCTTGTTTTGTCTTTTCAAGTTCTATCTTGTTATTCAATTCTTTAATATATACCTTGATTTTATCTAACTCGGTTTCTTGTTTTTTGATTTCCTGTTTTATTTCCTCTTTTCGACCATTTAGTAGTTGAAGTACTTCTTCAAGATTTTCTCGATATAAAAAAACTTTTAGCTTTTTTATATCCTCTTGCTTAACTCCTATGTCCTTAAGACCTCTTTTTAATTTATCTGAAAATTCTTCTATATTTTCAATAAATGTTGATGTGTCATTTTCTATTTCTTCTATTTTCAATAGATTTGTTCTCAAATGTGAAATTGTTTTTTCAAGTTTAGATTTCTGATCGGTAAAAGATTTAAGATTATTCAATATTTTTGTCTGCTCTTGAGAATCTTTCACACCCTCCGTTATTTTTTTAATTTCATCCTCGAATTTTTTGATTTCACCTTCAATTTTTTTCTTATCTTCATTTTTACTGGATTTAGACTTGATTAACAATCTATATTCATAAATTTCGGAGTTTTTATCCTCTATTTGTCGTGCAACTCTACGCTTCTTATCATTTATCACCTGTAAATGATCATCTTTATAACTTCTGAAATTTGTATACATAGCTTTGCTTTCTGCAGGAATTTTTTGGAAAATTATATCTTCTATTTGGCTTTCAAGTTCACTTTTCCCCAACTCAGAACATAACTGGTCAACATAATCTTGAGGTAAATACCTTACCTTGCCTTCTTTATTGATTTCTTCTAACTTTTCTCCGATTTCTTTTTCATCGGAACTACCATCTTCCCATTCTACTTTTATCTTCGTATCCTTCATTTCTTTATATGCCTTCTTCAAAAATGATTTGGATTTGTTTTCATCTTCTTCATAACATCTGTAACTGCCAGTTGCATAAGCAATTAAATCCAAAATAGCAGTTTTGCCTGTCCCTTTCCCTCCTATGATACTTATTAGCCCTTCATTTAATGGGATTGATCTATCTTCAAACCAGTTATTTGAATTAGACATTGTAATTGTTTTAATTATCTTGTTTCGTTCTATTTTGTGTGGAGGTTCTTCTCCAATGTAAATCCTTTCTTCTGGTTCATAAATAATCTGTTTCAAACCTTCAAAAGTAGGATCAGCTTTAATCCATGTGTATCTTTTTTGTTCTGGCTCAAATAATTTATCAAATGAATGAGCATCAGATCCCCATATACAGGGTTTAAGACTTTTAAATTCCATCAGAAAGTTTTCAATAGAGAGATGTTTGTGTCCCAAACCAAATTCCTTTGTTTTTTGATTTGATGAAAAGAAACCGTCGCTTTTCTGAAAAATTACTTTCCTAACATTATGATCTTGACTATCCCAAGATATTTCACTTAAGTCTTCATCAACGGGAACAAATGTCAAATATTTTCCTTCAAAAAAAGATTTCTTGTTAGATAAAATATCTGAAATTACTTTATCATCTACCACTGCTGTCATCATACCTACTTCGGTTTCGCTTTTTTTTCAAATTTAGTATGTTCTTTTTTAAGCTTATTACCTAACTTCCTAAGATTATTTATACTCAAAGATAATTCCTCATCTTCATTCTGCGGAGTACCTTCATACACGAATTTAATCTCTCTTAAGAAATTTTCTTCGATATCTTCAACAGACACTTTATCCGAAAAAATAACATGAAAATTAATTCTATTACTACCAACCAATTTATTTAACCTGAACTCAATATTCGGAAGCAATAAGATACGCCTAATCTTTTTTATTTCTCCATCCTCAAAGCCCAATTTTTCAATTATTTTACCATTGTTTAAGTATTCATTTTTTATTTTCTTGTACCCTTCCACCACGAAATAATCAGTAATTCCTATAACAGCGATATTTTTCTCAATTGCTTTTTTGAACAATGTCGTCACATACTTATCCCAAGTAGTTTTTTCATCAGGATTGCCAAATTGATTATTTAAAATTGAAAAAGGTGTATGTACATGTAAATCCCATTTTCTCCATTCTGAACCTTTTGGAAAATTGAAGTTACTCATATCCTTTCTACCCCCCCAATCGATGATTTAACAAGTTTGTACTCTAAATTTTTTTGTTGATTTTTTTCTAGCCAGCAGATTCTACTTCTTCGCCAGCAACTTTTTAAACCATTTACCAATATTCATTAGCTCATATTAGATGTACGTAAAAAAGATTGGTTAGATCATAATTCAATGTCTTTGAAATGTTGTTATAATAATAAAAAACATACAAAAGTTTGAATATGGTAAAATTAAGCGAAGAAATAAAAGTTCTTATGGTAAATTATATAACATTCATTTAACAAAAAACAAATCAATTCTAAAGATATAACTACAATCTAAACATTATCCTATTTTGATGACAATTAATTATAATCTAACTCCTCACTTGACAAGGTTAAAAAATTATGTTATACTAAAATTAAATTGATATTAACGGGGTAATAGCATGTTTGATCAAGAAAAGCTTTTTTTAAAATCACCCA
>NZ_JAIHAP010000019.1:0-27283 GCF_020054775.1 Thermosipho sp. (in: thermotogales)
TAATTTGGAAGAATTTCCAAGGCATCAAGCAAATATTTTTCTGCTTTTTTATAGCTTCTCAAAGGCCATGGAACATCTCTAAACCTCATTCCCATTGCAATTAATGCAAGTCCTTTATAAAAGTTATCATCAAGAATTTCAATAGCCTTTTCAATGTAGTTGTCAAAATCATTTAACATAAAAAGACTTTGAACGATTCCTTTATACTGAGCCAACCTTCCAACTATAGCGCCTGCAACATAATATGCTCTACCGTTATTTGGATCTTTTTCAATTTCTTTTTTAATCACTTCAAGTGCTTCAGTATACAACTTTTCTTTATCTTCAGAATCTCCCCATAGAGCGTATTCCATCAAGGCTTCTGCGTAAATAACATTATTTTGTTCTTTTTTTGCAGTTGATATAACATCTTTTATTAGGTCAATGTCATGAAAATTCCTTGCTTTTATAAAATTTTCTTCAAGACTATTTGAGAAAAATACACTAGATAAAAGAATCAAAAAAATAAGAGCAACTTTTTTCATAGAAACTCCCCCTATCCCCCGTTTTTAAGCAATTATACCATATTACACAAACTTTTTATTGTTTCTTCTACTAATGATGATACACTCTTGGTTTCTTTGCTATTGATAATATGTTTGACTTTCTTTAAAACAATTGTTTCAGCATGTTTTTTTATCCTTCTATTTAGACGTTTTTTTAATTCTCCATTTTTTGAAAAATTATTAAAACAATCGTTTATACTCTCAACTAATTTTTCTACTCCTACTCCAGAAGTTGCAATAGTTTCTATGATAGGTTTTTTAACATTGGAAAATGATAATGTATATTCCAATTGTACTTTTAGAGAATTTGCACCATCTAAATCTGCTTTATTTATAACATAAATATCACCGATTTCCATTATACCAGCCTTTAATAGTTGAATTTCATCACCATTTCCTGGAGATAAAACCAATATTACCACATCCGATGCAAATACAATGTCAATTTCGCTTTGCCCTGCCCCAACAGTTTCTATAAGTATATAATCAAAACCAAATGCATCCATTAATTTTATTACATCAAATATACTCTCATTAAGCCCGCCAAGACTATTACCACTACCCATGCTTCTGATAAAAACTCCATCGTCCAGAAAATGCTTTTTCATTCTTATTCTATCACCTAAGAATGCACCGCCCGTGAAAGGGCTGGAAGGGTCGATTGCAATAATACCTACAGTTTTACCAGTCTCTCTTAGCTTTGTAATAATAGCATCGACAAGTGAGCTTTTTCCTGCGCCAGGACTTCCAGTAATTCCAATAATTTTTGACCCTGAAGATGGCAATTCTTCTATAAAAGATGTATCTTCATTGTTTTCAACATACGTTATAAGTTTTGCCAGTGCTTTTTGATCTTTTTGTTTTAATTTTTCAATTAATTCTTTCAATTCTATACCTCCGCAAAAAGTCCTTTTATTTTTTCAACAATTGTTGAAAGAGGTGTTCCAGGTCCAAAAACCTCTTTTATTCCCATTTTTTTTAGTTCTCTTGCATCATCTTCTGGAATTATTCCACCGACAAATACAGGAATATTTTCTATATCATTTTCTTTCATAAGATCTAATACTTTTTTGCAAATACTCATATGTGCCCCAGAAAGTATTGAAAGTCCTATAACATCAACATCTTCTTGGATTGCAGCTTTGACTATTTGTTCGGGAGTTTGTCTAAGACCTGTATATATTACTTCCATACCAGCATCTCTCAAAGCTTTTGAGACAACTTTAGCTCCTCTATCATGACCATCAAGCCCTGGTTTAGCAATTAATACTCTTATCTTTTTTTCCATTTTTTCTCCCCCTATTCAAGTTCAATTAATACTTGACCTGTATCTACGTTGTCTCCTTCTTTAACCAATACATTTTTAACAGTTCCTGAAAATTCAGAAATAATTTCATTTTCCATTTTCATAGCTTCTAAAATGGCTACTTTATCACCTGAATTAATTTTTTGCCCGGCTGAAACTAAAACTTTTAATACTATTCCTGACATTGGAGCAACAATTTTTGCTCCAGAAGATGGGCTTGCTACTTCTTGTTTTGGAGCAGTTTTTTCTTCAACAGTTGATTGAGTTTGTATTGACTTTGTTTCATTTTCGACAACTGGCTCAGGGGTTGGAACACTCTGTATCGATTGAGCGCCACCTAATTCTTCAACTTCTACTGTGTATTCTTTTCCGTTTACTCTAACCTTGAACTTTCTGACCATCCTTTTACACCTCTCCATCCAGTTTTTTTCCAGAAGGTCCATTCTCTTTTTCTGTTTTTCTTTGATACAGATATTATTCTTATATTACTCCCCATTAACGCGTATATAGCAGCCATGACAGCTGCGATTTCTTCTTCACTTTCTTCACTCTCAAGTAGAATATTTTTTTCGTTTGTTACTTCTTGAGAGTGAATTTTTTTAGGTAGTTTCATGGAAGCTTTTTTTGAAAAAAATCCAAAAAGCAAGAAAACGAAATATAGGATAAAAAATATTAAAAATACCGTTACTAGACCTATGAAGGTAATTATAAACATTTGCATTTATTTCACCTCATAATGGTATATTTCCATGCTTTTTCTTTGGCCTTGGTTCAACTTTTGTTTTTCCGTATTCTAGAGATTGAGCAATAAATCTTCTAGTTTGTCTTGGATCAATTACTGCGTCAATATAACCTCTTGAAGCAGCCACATATGGGTTTGAAAATGCATTTTTATATTCTTCAATCTTTTGTTTTCTGGTTTCTTCAGGATTTTCAGAAATTTCGATGTCGCGTTTAAAAATAATATTTGCAGCACCTTCAGGTCCCATAACTGCAATTTCGGCTGTTGGCCAAGCTGCAACAAAGTCTGCACCAAGGTGTTTACTTCCCATTGCTATATATGCTCCACCGAAGGCTTTCCTTAATATTATTGTTATTTTTGGAACAGTTGCTTCACTATAGGCATAAAGTAATTTAGCTCCGTGACGTATTATTCCACCGTGTTCTTGTTTTGTGCCAGGAAGATATCCTGGAGTGTCTACAAATGTGACAATAGGAATATTAAATGCATCTAAGAATCTTATAAATCTTGCAGCTTTGTCTGAAGAATCAATGTCAAGAACACCTGCAAATACATTTGGTTGATTTGCAATTATACCTACTGGATAACCATTTATCCTTGCAAAACCTACTACTATATTCTTTGCAAAATGTTCGTGAACTTCTAAGAATTCGCCATTATCCACAATTTTTTTAATTACATTTTTAACATCGTATCCTTTTTTAGAATCTGGTGAAACAATATTGAGTATTGAGTCATCAATATCTAAATCTTGTGTAGAAGATGTTAATAACGGTTCTTCCATGTTATTTTGAGGAATATATGAAAGTAATTTTTTTGCAATATTGATTGCATCTTCATCGCTTTGTGCTACAAAGTGTGCATTTCCACTTTTTGAATTGTGAATGAAAGCTCCTCCAAGATCTTCTTTACTTATTTCTTCGCCTGTAACTGCTTTAATTACATTTGGGCCTGTGATGAACATTTGAGCAGTTTTGTCAACCATTATTACAAAATCAGTAATTGCTGGTGAATAGACTGCACCTCCAGCGCAGGGACCGGCAATAATTGTAATTTGAGGTATTACACCTGAAGCAAGGGTATTTCTAAAGAATATTTCACCATAACCGTACAAGGCATCAACGCCTTCTTGTATTCTTGCGCCACCTGAATCGTTAATTCCTATAATTGGTATGCCAAGTTTCATTGCAAGATCCATTATTTTAACGATTTTTTTTGCATGCATTTCTCCTAAAGAGCCACCCATTACTGTGAAATCCTGAGAAAATGCTGCAACAGGTCTTCCATTAATTTTTCCAATTCCAACAATTACTCCATCTGCTGGTAATTCTTTTTTATCAAGTCCAAAGTTAGTGTTTCTATGTTTTACAAATTTATCAATTTCTTCAAAAGTTCCTTCGTCAAATAGAAGAGCAATCCTTTCTCTTGCAGTTAATTTTCCTGCTTTATGTTGCTTTTCAATTTGTTTTTCTCCTCCGCCAAGTTCAATGTTTTCTTCTAATTCTTTAAGTTTTTTTATTAATTCTTCCATCGTTTTTCCTCCTTTTAGTGATTTCCTTCAACTAATTCTAACAACACGCCACCAGTTGTTTTTGGATGTAAGAACAGTACTTTGGTTCCTCCAGCACCTTTTTTTGGCTCATCTGAAAGTGGTTTAAAACCAAGATTTTTGGCAAGTTCTACAGCTTCATCAATGCCTGTTACATTAATAGCTACATGGTGAATTCCTTCACCTTTTTTCTCTAAAAATGATGAAATTTCAGAATTTTCATTAAGAGGTTCGAGCAGTTCAAATCTTGTTTCACCAATTTTTACAAAGTATACTTTTAATCCTCTTTCTGGTAGTTCTTCTTCTCCACTAACTTCAAGCCCAAGAAAATCTTTGTAAAGTTTTAATCTTTCTTTGGCATTTTTTACTGCTATGCCAATATGATCTATTTTATTTGATTTCAAAATCATCACCTCCGCTAAAATTTTAACATTGCCAAGGTGGTTAATCAAATATAGAAAATTACGATTAAAGCCAGCCAAGCAGCTTCATAGTCCTTTTAGTAAATGATTTAATAGCTTTTTTTTCAACATCTGTGCCACTATATAATTCTTTAAACTCTTCGGGAGTTAATTCGGTTAATTTTACATCTGTATGAGCAATTGCACTCTCTGTATAATTTTCATTAATTAGTGACTCAATTCCAATAACGTCATTTTTTTCGAGTTTTTCTTCTAATTGACCAAATTTTACTACTACTTCACCAGACTTTATTAAATAAACTGAATTTGCCTCTTGACCTTCCTCAAATATTTTTTCTCCTTTTTTTATCTCATTTGTTTTCATTTAACATCACCTCAACATGCTTGGCAATTTCCGAATAAGTAAGCCACATTACATTTCCTTCTTCTTTGTAAACAAGTGCTAATAAATTTAGTGCATTGAGGCATAAATTTAAATCATCTGAATAATGTAAAATTATTTTCTTGCAAAGTAGTTTTGCTATATATCTATCTCCAAGTGTGGAATAAACTTTCTTTGCAGTATCCAATATAAGCTCTCCGCCAAGTTTTGAGTCTGGGAATTTTTTGAAAAAACTTTTTATATAATTTACTTTTGTAATCATTTTTGAATCATCTATTGATTCAATTAGATTTATAGCTGCTTCTTCATCATCGGGTAGATTATCTGAAGTAAGTGACAAAAGCGTTTCTACTTCTTCTATTACGTTATCAATATTCTCCTCGTCAATTACGAAGTCTTCTAAAGAGAAATTTTCTTCAGCATTTTTATTCTTTCTTAATTCTATTAATCTTTTTAAAATATTTTCAAATTCATCTGATAATTCTACCTCTTCAATTTCGGATTCCTCAATAGCAGAAACATCACCAAAAAGAGGAATTTCCAGTAAATATTCAGCAATTGCTATATAATCACCAGGGTTCAATATTACAGGTCCAGATTTTTTTAACTCACGTACTTTTCCACTTTTTAGCTTATAAAGTTTTCTAGGTACTTCATTAGTTGTAAAAATAATTCCCTGGATTTTCATTATTTCACCTCTTGACCTTTAATTTCTTTTTTCCTTTCTTTTCTGCAACTCTTCTCTCTTTTCTGTTTACAAGTGTAAATTCATCGTGTTGGGTATTTATTTTTTTCAGCTCGTTTTCTGACTCTTTTTCGGCTTCATCAGTGATTTTTCTAATGTTTAAAGTATAAATTATAGTTTGCTCAAATATTTTCGCCATCATCTCATCAAACATTCTAAATGTTTCCTTTTTAAATTCCAAGATTGGATCTTTTTGTCCATACGCTCTAAGGCTTACTGCTTCTTTTACGTGTTCAACTTCTTCAAGATACTGCCTCCAATTTTCATCTATTACACGTAACGCTATGAACTTTCCAATTTTTGGGAAATCTTCTCCCAATTCTTCCTTTTTATTTTCAAATTTTTCCATTAAAAGATTTTTTAGATATTCTTTTAGTTCATTTCTAGTATCAGGCAGTTTATCGAGACTAATATTTAATATTTTTAAAGATTCTTTTATTTCTTCTACATTACAAACGCCTTTTTCACAAAATTCTTCGAGCCTTCTTTCAATAAAATCATCTATTGCATCGTTGAAGTGTTCATCGATATTTCCTGAAAGTAGATATTCTCTATAGCTATATATTGCTCGTCTTTGTGTATCCAAAACAGTATCCATTTGAAGTAAATTTTTTCTTATTCCAAAATTTATACTTTCAACCTTTTTTTGGACCCTTTCTATTAATTTTGTAAGCATAGGATGATATATTGGCTCACCTTTTTCAATTTTTACTAGATTCATTATTTTTTCAAGTTTTTCTCCACCAAATATTCTTATAATATCATCTTCTAAGGACAAGAAGAATATAGATTCACCTGGGTCACCTTGTCTTCCAGCTCTACCTCTAAGTTGGTTGTCTATCCTTCTACTTTCATGTCTTTCAGTTCCAATTATAAGTAACCCGCCTAATTCCTTTACACCGGGGCCTAATTTAATGTCTGTCCCCCTACCAGCCATATTAGTTGCAATTGTAACTGAACCTTTTTGACCAGCTAATGCAACGATTTGAGCTTCCTTTTCATGATGTTTTGCATTTAAAACGTTGTGAGGTATTTTTTCTTTGCTTAGCATTTTACTCAATCTTTCGCTTTTTTCAATGGATGTTGTACCTACTAAAACAGGTTGCCCTTTTTCATAGCGTTTTTTTATTTCTTTTACTACTGCCTCAAATTTTTCGTCTTCTGTTCTGTAAATTAAATCGTCACTATCTATTCTGATCATTGGTTTGTGAGTTGGGATAACAACTACTTCCATACCGTATATTTGTTTAAATTCTTCTTCCTCTGTTTTAGCAGTTCCTGTCATACCGGAAAGTTTTTCATACATTCTAAAGTAATTCTGGTATGTTATAGTTGCATAAGTAACCGACTCTTCTTTGATTTTAACTCCTTCTTTTGCTTCAATAGCTTGGTGAAGTCCTCCACTGTATCTTCTTCCTGGAAGAAGTCTACCTGTGAATTCGTCTACTATTACAATCTCACCGTTATGAATAATATAATCTACATCTTTTTTAAACAGGTAATGTGCTTTTAAAGCATTTAATAAGAAATACATTTTATTCACGTGTTCAGGATCATAGAGATTTTCTATATTTAAAAGTTTTTCTATATATTCTATACCTTCGTCTGTTAATATTACAGATTTTTTCTGCTCGTCTATAGTAAAATGCTTGTCTTTTACGAGTTTTTTAGCAATTTGATTGAAGCGAATATAATCTGAAGCTTTTGTTTTTGATGGACCACTTATTATTAAAGGAGTTCTTGCCTCGTCTATAAGGATGCTATCTACTTCGTCCACTATTGCATAAAAATGTCCTCTTTGAACTCTATCTTCCAGGTCAATTACAAGATTGTCTCTTAAGTAGTCAAACCCAAACTCTGTATTTGTTCCGTATGTTATATCACACTCATATGCTTCTTTTCTGCTGATTTCCTTCAATTCAACCTGATAAGCTTCTAGTGCTTCTTTATTTTTTGCTTCGTCTTCAAGAAATTCTCCATTAAAACCTTGAGGCCAAACACTCAAATTTTCATTTAACGCCTTTTTTGCAAGTTCCTCATTTTTCCAAATAACTTCATATGACTTGTTTTGTGTATTTATAACACCTACTCTAAGTCCCAAAGCAAGATATATAGGTCCCATCCACATAGCGTCTCTTTTTGCAAGATAATCGTTTACAGTTACAAGGTGAACGCCTTTTCCAAGTAGTGCATTTAATACAACCGGCATAGTTGCAACTAGAGTTTTTCCTTCACCTGTTTTCATTTCTGCAACTTTCCCTTCATGGAGAACCATTGCACCTATAAGTTGTACATCAAATGGTCTTAATCCAATTACTCGTTTGGATACTTCTCTTACTATTGCAAAAACTTCTGGAATATATTCGTCAATATTTTCAGGAGTAATATTTTCTTTAATTGTTTTCAAGGAATTAATTAATTCGGTTAAATTTTTACTTTCAAGGTTTATCTTGTTTATTTTATTTACTTTTTTCCAATATTTTTTTATAACCCTTTCATTTTTGTCGAATAATTTCACAATTCTTCCTCCTTTTTAAACTCATCAAAAAATAATTTTCCGCCTTTTTCATAAATAAAGACTGGATTTTTATAATTATTGTTTACCTGATGTTTTACTTCTCCAATTTGAACTAGAGGAGTGTTCATTGAAAGTGCAAGAATATATGAAGGCTTAATCTTAATACCTGCACGTACAATTCCACTACATTGGCCAAAAATTACAATAGAACCATTTGCAGTTATTTCAGAACCCGAATGTACATTACCTACAATTATTAAATGGCCTGTGTGATTTAGTTTTTGACCCGATCTTATATTTTTTATTATAATCAGTGTTGTTTCTTTATCTTCTTCTCTTTTTATTGGAGTTTCTTTTTCATCATAATGTTCAGTCAATATTCCTTTAACTTTTAGATTATAACTTTCAAATTTTTCAATTATTTTAGGAATATCATGAATTTTTTCCTTAAAATTTTCAATTTTGATCATTATTTTTTCACTATCATCAAAAAACTGCCTTATATCATGCATTTTATTGTCGATCTCTTTAAATAATGTCTCTAATTTATCATATCTATCAATGTAAAAAACAATTCCAGATTTAAAGATTTTTAAGTTAAACAAGAGAGCTCCCCCCTAACTAAAAAACAATTTCTTCGATTTCGTCGATCCACTGCCCAAGATCAATTTCCTTAAATTTTTTCAGAGTCTTTTTTAAGTCGAAAAATACACTTTGGAATAATTTTTCCTTATTTCCAGAAAAAATTTCAAGAGCACATTCAAGTAAAGCAGCAAAAAGATCGGCTGTCCTTACTATTTTTCCAGTATCTCCTGAAAATGGTTCAGCTGCAAAATCTTCATATTTTTCTAAGTGACTAAGTGATTTATTTTCTTTAACCCATTCATTAAACATTTGTTTTTCAACTAAAGAGACAAGAGAATCAAGTTCTGGGGTTTTCTTTTTTGTTGGAGTTATTACATCTCCTGTAAAAGCTTCAGGAAGGTCATGAAGAAGTGCCTTTTTTATCACCTCTTCTTTTTTATCTTTACTAAGACCAAGTTGTACAGAGATAATATATGCAATTGTTGTAACCACAAAAGAATGACCTGCAACTGTGGACTTTATGTTTCTGTACATTCTATTCCATCTTGTCATTGAAATCATGTTTAAGGCTATTGAAAATATTAATTTAGGTATATCGGAAACTTCAGAGAAATTTTTTAAATATGGGTGGAGCTTTTCTTCAAGTTCCTTTATTGGCTTGCTAAAATCAAAAACTTTTCCGTTGACCTTTGCTTCAAAAAGACTTGTTGAGATATCAGAAAATTTGTCGATTGGGTCAAATTCTTCTGAAGTTATATTTGTAATAGAGCTTTGGTCAACTATATTATATAGCTCTAAGAAAGCTTTTTCTCTCACTTTTTCCCAGACATCTGGTGATAATCTTTCTATTCTTTCTTTTAATTCAAGTGAAACGTCTGAGAGTACGAGCTTAGGAAGTATCCTATTCAATCTCCATTTTAAAGAAGGCTCAATATCTAATTTGTAGTAGTCTCTTAACGCAAATGATATTAGCAACGTAGTGTAGGCATTATCAGCTTCGGAAAATTTTACAATTGCTGGTTTGTTGTTCCACCTTTGAATTGTAAATAAATTACCAAGCATGAAGATTAGTTTTCCGTATCCCAAAGTTAACAACCTCCTTTATATTATCTATTCTAACACACTTTTAAATTAGTTGTAGAATTTCAAAGTCGTTGTATAACAGATTAAAAAAGAGAATTTTATTAATCAATGCATTTTTAAAATCATCTTTAAGAATTTTAATAGCTTCAGAAACTTGAATTGATGCGGTTACAAGAACTGTTGGAGGAAATACCTGTGGAGTTTTTGGAATGTCAAATCCTTCGTATATATCTAAAAGAGATGTTGTAATTCCAGGTACTATTACCGTAACCTGTCCAGAAAATTCTTGGACGGCCCCATGTATCATTGGTATTTGTAGCTTTTTGCATATTTTTTCTAAGACTAATCGTCCCTCAATATTGTCCATACAATCAAAAGCAATATCTACTTTTTCATTAAAATGGGAAGAAAGAGCTTTATCTATTGCTTTAATATTGCAATTTGGATTTATTTTTTTAAGCTTTTTCAATGCTGTGAATGCTTTGTTTTGATATAGATCTTCTTGGTTATAAAGAATTTGTCTGTTTAGGTCTGGAGGATCTATCATTTTAGGATCGTAAATAATTATGTTTTCAAAGCCAAATCTTACAAGATTATTTAGGACGGTAGATCCTAAACCTCCAGCCCCTGCCACTAATATTTTTATATTTTTAAGATTTAAACCGCTTATTAATTTTTTATGCCTTGAAATATCAAGCATTATCCACCACCTACCGGTAATATAATTGCTAATTCGCCGTCTTCTATTTTTCTTTTTCTCAATATATTTTCCCCATTATTCAGTATTACAACAGATAACTTTATCGGTTGTGTGTCATTTATTATCAAAAAAGTTTTCTTATTTTCCTTGTCTATTTTTATTAGAACTTCTTTGTTAAGCTTTTTACTTATTTGCTTGAATAAATCATTTTCGCCTTTAAAATCAATTTCTATGCTACTTTTACCAAGTAAATATTTTATGCTTCCGACAAATTTTACCAACATCTTTCTCACCACCTTTTGATTATTTTATATATCTATTATATAATTTTTTTGGTGATAAATTATGATAGCTGTTTTTTCTGATATACACGGTTGTTTCTATGAATTTCATTTGTTATTGGATTATATTAATAAAAAATTTGGAAAATTTAAAATAAGGTATATATTTTTGGGAGACTATATTGATAGAGGTCCTAGTTCAAAAGAGGTTGTTGATAAAATTATTGAAATTGGGCCTAAAGTTTGTTTGCTGGGAAATCATGAGGATATGATGATTAGGTATATAAAAACAGGTAGATCTAGTTGGTTGTCTGAAAATAACGGAGGCATTTATACTTTAAAATCATTTTCGAGCATAGAAAAGATTAAAGATTACTTTTTCTTTTTTGAGAACCTAAAATTTTTACATGTTGAAACTTTATTTGGAAAGGTTAGATTCTTATTTTCCCATGCAAATTTACCTTCAAATTATCCCTTAGATGAGGCAATTAGATGGAAAGGTGACTATAGTTCGTTTTTAATGGAAAATGAAATTCCTCTTTCTGAAAGCAATATTTGGTATAGAATAGCTGAGCCAATTGAAGGTTATGTGCTGGTTCATGGGCATACACCAACATATGATGGCAAAATTTCTTTTTTAAAGATAAATGACAAAATAGTAGATATAAATATAGATACTGGTTGTGTTTTTGGTGGCCATTTAACTACTTTGCTTATTCCTGAAAACGAGCAGGAATTGAAAGAAACAAGTTATAATTTAATTGCCATTAATGAAAAAATTGATGAGGAAAAAATATCAATTTTTGAACTAGGAGGAGATTTATGAAGATAGTTGCTATCGTAAATCTGTTGTTAGTTACATTAATTTGGGGATTAACCTTTCCCATCCAAAAGATGGTTTTAGTTGATATTTCTCCTTTTGCTTACAATGCTATAAGATTTTGGATTGCAACAGTCCTATCTTTTTTTGTTTTTGGAAAAGGTAATAAATATGGTTTAATATTAGGTGTAGTACTTGGAATATCATACGCTGCTCAAACGTGGGGTCTTACACTAACAACATCTTCTAAAAGTGGTTTTATTACAGCTTTTTATATAGTATTAATTCCTATTTTTTCCTATTTTATTGAAAAAGAAAAGCCCACTAAGGTACAAATATTTTCATTTTTAATTGCTATGATAGGTGAGTATCTCCTTTCTGGAGGTATTGATAGTATAAATTTTGGGGATATTTTAACGTTTTTTTGTGCAATTCTTTACGCGTTACATGTTGTTTTGGTTACAGAATTTTCTAAAAAAAGCCCCGAAAAAGATTTGCTTACCTCTCAATTTTTAATGGTTGCACTATTAAATTCACTCTTTGGTTTGAATCAATCGTGGAAAATAGATGTTAAAATATTTAGTGTAGCTTTATTCACGGCGATTTTTGCTACGATTTATGCGTTAATAGCACAGGCAAAGTACCAAAAAGTGGTTGGAAGTAATACTTCTGCACTTATTTTTGTAGGCGAGCCTGTATTTGCAACTATTTTTTCAATTATTTTGCTTTCTGAAAGGCTTGATATGTTACAGATTTTTGGTGTGGTTTTAACAATGTTTGCTTTGATATTATCAATAATTCCCGAAAAATATTTTAGGAATTTTTTTAGACACGTAGAAAAATAACTATGAAAAGGGGGTAAAGACATGTTCAATTCAAATTTTTCAACATTGAAAGCGGCAATGGATGTTGCACTTAAAAGGCAGGAAATACATTCACAGAATATCGCTAATGCTGAAACTCCAAATTACAAAAGAAAATATATTGTTTTTGAAGAATTGTTAAATGAATCAAAAATGAAGTTGAGTTTAAAAACGACTTCAGGAAAACATATAGAAAGAACTCCAAAGGTTGTAAATCCTATTATTAAGGCTCAAAAAAATACTTCATTAACTAACGATGGTAATAACGTAGATATTGATATTGAAATGGTAGAAATGGTAAAGAATGCGCTTAGATATCAAACTTTATCCAGGCTTATGAGCGCTAATATTGATAGATACAATACAGTTATTAGGAATATTAGGTAAGGAGGTAAAACATGAATGAATTTAATATAATGACGATTTCTGCAACAGGAATGTCAGCTCAAAGGCTCAGAATAGATGTTATATCAAATAATCTAGCAAATTCAGAAACAACACGAACTGAAAATGGCGAGCCGTATAGAAGAAAGGTACCAGTATTCCAGGAACTTTTGAGAAATATTAATGGTAGATTGGAAAATGGTGGAGTAGTTGTGAAAAAAATTTACGAGGATAAATCTCCATTTAGGATAGTATACGATCCAACACATCCAGATGCTGATGAAAATGGTTATGTTAAACTTCCAAATGTAAATGTTGTAAGGGAAATGGTGGATATGATTAATGCTCAAAGAGCTTACGAAGCAAACGTTACTGCATTTAACACTACAAAAGCTATGATAAATAGTGCTCTCCAAATTGGGAGGTGATTTGTATGATAGATAAAATAAACGGTGTAGGAAATTATGGAAATCTAAAACCTTCAAGTGTAAAAAAACAGAATACGGATTTTACTAAAATACTTAATGATGCTCTAAAGAGCGTAAATGATCAGCAAAAAAAAGCAGAGCAGATGGCAGATGATTTCGCAACTGGAAAAATTAGCAATATCCACGAAGTTATTGTAGAAGCTGAAAAAGCATCAGTCTCATTGAGGCTTACAGTCGAGGTAAGAAATAAGATTGTTGACGCGTATAAGGAAATTATGAGGATGCAATTTTAAATAACTTTGTGAAAAAATAAGAAGGCTCCGAATTTTCGGAGCCTTCTTTTATTATTCAACTTGTATATCAATAACTTTTTTGTCTTTTGTTTCTTTCTTTGGAAGTTCAATTGTCAATACCCCATCATTGAATTTTGCTTTAATTTTTTCTACGTCAACATATTCTGGAAGTCCAAATGACCTTTCGAAGTATCCTTCTGCCCTTTCAATTATTTTGTAGTTCTTTCCTTTATCCTCGCGATTGAATTTTCTTTCTCCTTTTATTGTAAGAACGTTATCTTCAATTGTTATTTTAACGTCATCTTTTTTAAGACCTGGAAGTTCAGCTTCAATGACAACTTCTTTATCCGTTTCATAAACATCTACTTTTGGGAAGTGAGTGGTATCAAACCTTGATGGTCTTACAAAGTCTTCAAATAATCTGTCAATCTCTCTTTGAAGTTCTACAAATGGATCAAAGTAATTTCTTCTTGCTAACATACTCTCACCTCCCTTTATATTTCTTATTATTGATTTTCAGCCTGTTGATTTCCACCTTGTTGATTTTGCTTGTATATATACTCTCCGATTTTTGTCTTTTCTCTGTCAAGTTCATCAAACAACATTTTTATTCTTGGTATATCGTTTTTATTTATTGCATCCCTTAAGTCTTTAACAAGGTTTTCGAGTTTGTCTTTTTCATCTGCTGGTATTTTGTCACCATATTCTTTTAGTGATTTTTCTATGTAGTATGCAAGGTCATCTGCTTTGTTCTTAAGCTCTACTTCTTCTTTTCTTCTCTTGTCTTGTTCTTCAAATTTCTTAGCATCTTCAATGATCTTGTTGATATCATCTTCGCTTAATTGATGTCTACCGGATACAACCATTGATTGTTCTTTTCCAGTACCAAGGTCTTTTGCAGAAACGTGAACAATACCATCGCTGTCAATATCGAATGTTACTTCGATTTGTGGAACGCCCCTTGGTGCAGGTGGAATTCCTACAAGTCTAAAGCTTCCAAGTAAAATGTTATCTGCTGCAATTGGCCTTTCGCCTTGGTATACTCTTACTTCTACTTCTGTTTGACCGTCTTCTGCTGTTGTAAAGACTTTACTCTTTTTAATTGGTATAGTTGAATTTCTTGGGATAATTGGTTCAAACAAACCACCTTTTACTTCTATGCCAAGTGTTAATGGCGTAACATCAACTAATACGATATCTTTTCCTTGTGCGCCTTCTTCTCCTGCAAGAATTGCCGCTTGAATTGCTGCGCCAACTGCTACTGCTTCATCTGGGTTGACTCCTCTGTTAGGATCTTTACCAAATATTTCTTTGATGAATTTTTGAACCATTGGAACTCTTGTCATACCACCTACTAGGATTATTTCATCGATATCTTCTGGTTTTAATTTAGCATCTGAAAGAGCTTGTTCAACTGGTTTTCTTGTCATTTCAACAAGATCCCTTGTTAAGGATTCAAACATTGAACGTGTTAGTCTCATTTCAAGATGTAATGGACCTTCTGCTGTAGCTGTAATGTATGGCAAGCTTATATCAGTTTCAAGTTTGCTTGAAAGCTCAATTTTAGCTTTTTCAGCAGCATCTCTCAATCTTTGAAGAGCTTGCTTGTCCTCTCTTAAATCGACACCGTGTTGTTTTTTAAATTCTTCTGCTAACCAATCGATTATTCTTTGGTCAAAATCGTCACCACCAAGATGGTTATTACCGGAAGTTGCAACTACTTGAATGACTCCATCACCAATTTCAAGTATTGAAACGTCAAATGTACCTCCACCCAAGTCGTATACAAGAACTTTTTCTTCTTTTCCTTTTTTATCAAGGCCATATGCAAGAGCTGCTGCAGTTGGTTCGTTTATAATTCTTAAGACTTCAAAACCTGCAATTATACCAGCTTCTTTTGTTGCCTGTCTTTGAGCATCATTGAAGTATGCAGGACAGGTAATGACAGCTTTTTTAACTTCTCCGCCCAAGTATTCTTCTGCGTCTCTTTTTAGCTTCTTTAGTATAAATGCACTAATTTCTTGTGGGGTATAGTCTTTGTCATCGATTTTTACTTTATAATCGGTTCCCATTTTTCTTTTTATTGATTTAATAGTTCTTTCAGAATTTAATATGAGCTGCCTTTTTGCAGGTTCACCTACAAGAATTTCACCGGTTTTACTGAATGCAACTATTGATGGAGTTGTTCTTGCACCTTCAGCATTTGGTATAACTTCAACTGAAGAATCTGGTTTCATCCATGCAATAACACTATTTGTTGTACCCAGGTCTATACCTACGACATATTCTTTTTTATTTGCCATATCTTTCACCTCCCGATACATATTATATGACATTAGCAGTCTTTTGTCAAGAGTGATAATATAGATAATAAAAATCAAGAATGCCTATAAATAGAGGCATTCTTGATTGTAATTGAAAATTTACTAAAAATTATAGCAATTGTTACATAAGTTTGTTATTCATTTGACTTTTTAATCTTTACAGCTGTTCCGTAAGCAAGCATTTCTGCGGCACCACTCATTACTGAAGAACTTGAAAATCTTACATTTACCACTGCATCTGCTCCTATTTTTTCTGCTTCGTCTATCATTCTTTCTATTGCTTTGTTTCTAGCTTCTGTCATCATTTCTGTATATGCTTTAATTTCTCCACCGGCGAGGGTTTTAAATGCGGCAGCGATATCTTTTCCTAAGTGTTTTGATTGAACTATATTTCCCATTACAATTCCTAATATTTCAACAATTTCATAACCATGAATATTCTCTGTTGTAGTTATTATCATTTTAATTCCTCCCTTCTATAAATGATACGATATCCTCGATTACCTTTCTACTAACTTGGTTTTCAATATAATATGAATATGGAGATTTTTCACCTGGAGTAAAAATATGTGTCAGATTAGAATACATCTTAATTTTAATATTTTTCTTTTCTGAAAGTTCTTTTTTGAAAATTTCAAATTCTTTTGTAGTAACTTGATAATCATTTTCTCCAAAAAGCATTAGTACTGGAATTTTTAATTGTTTTATATATTTTAAAGGATTGTAATTTCTAAGATCGTACCAATAACTTGCTGGTGCTCCAAGAATTATTTCATTTTTGCTTGCTTTGTTATTTGTTAGTTTTATTACCTCTTCTTTTGCTTTTTTAATTTCTTCTTTATTTTTTCCAGAGTAAAGTTTTTCAAGAAATTCTAATTGATCTAGTGTTATTTCTTCTATATTTCTTGCAGGAGGTGCAAGAAGAATTAATCCATATATATCTTGATTTTTATAGGCTATGTATGGAGCAAGATATGCTCCAAGGCTGTGACCTAACAGATATATTTTTTTATATCCTTCTTTTTTTAAAAGTTTAACAGCATTTTCTACATCATCTATTACTTCCTCTTTTACAGTTATATTCTCTGGATCTTTTAGAAGCTCTGGATGCAAAGTTCTTTTATCGTGTCTTAATACAGCTATATTATTGCTTGAAAGTCCATATGCAATATCTTTAAAAATTTTATTTGGACCAATTGTTTCATCCATATCATTTGGTCCTGAACCATGTATTAGAATTACTGCAACATCAGTTGGATTTTTTGGGATCGTTAGTTTTCCGGGTAAATCTCCTACTTTAATATCTTTTTCAGTAAAGTTATCATTTTTTACATAGTTTGGTGCTTTGTACTCAAGGTTTTGAGCAATGTTAAAAAATAAGCCATCTATTTTACCTTGGTTATTTACAGTTATTGAGATATTTAGTGCTCCTTTTTGAAATTTTGCTGTGTATATGTAAATCATATATGGACTTTTTTCAATAGGAGTGATTTTAATAATATTTGAAAATGGACCATAGGTTTGTTCAATACCTTCCCATATTTCTTTTAATTTGCCAATTGGAAGATGTTTTTTCAAGATATCTGAAGAAAGCTCATAGCACTTTTCAAAATTTTTGGAAATTAAACCTTCAAAATATGATTGGGCTACTAATTGGTATTCTATAGGAAAAATAGTTATTGAAACAACAAGTAATGCAAAAATAACTTTTTTCATATTTAAACCTCCTTTTCTTTAAAGATTAGATATGAAAAGTAGATACAGATAAAACTTAGTATAGTAAGTGCAATTGTATATGAAATATCAACTTTTCCTTTTTCAAAGATTGAATACCCGAGGATATATTTATATGTATTAAAAAATTTAAGTGGTTTTAGTAGTCCTAGTGTGGTTGTTAAACCTAAAACTACTGCAGAAGAAAGAATAGGTTTTACTTGGTCGGTAAAGTATGTTGTGAATACTAATGCTATTGAAAACCAAAAGAATGAACCAATGAGAGAGTGGATATAAAATTTTGAAACAGTAAGAATTGATAACTCTTTTGAGGTTATCAACGAATATATCGATGGTAGGTAAGAAAAGTAGGTAATTAAAATAAGGAGTACAAAAATACTTAATAAAGTTTTTTGAAGAAAGATAGTTTTTCTATTTTGCCTTGATAATAAAAATGTTATTGTTTCATTTTCATATTCTCTTGAAAAAAGTGGAAACGCAATTATTATAGCTAGTATTGGAATAAATTGGCCGAAGTTTTTTCCAAACCATTGAGAGAGTATATAGTAATCCCAGTTTTTTAATTTTTCAACAAAATTTTCTCCAACGAATTTTTTAATAGCTTCTGAGTTTTCATTTAATATGTTTATTGTAAAGTTTTGAAATGGTGCAAGTGAAAAGAAAAGAATTGTGAATAAAATAAAAAGGCTAATAACCCTAACTTTCATTTGTAGCCATTCTCTTTTCATATTTTATCTCCTCCTTTGACAAGTGCTTCAAAAATAGTTTCAAAATTTGCAGGTTGAATATCGCCTTTTGCTTCTTCCTTTTTACACAGATAAATATTTTCATCATTTGTTTTTTTGTACAAATATCCTTGGATGTGTTCTTTTGTTGAGCAGAGAACGTATTTTTCTTTTATTTCATCCAAATATCCCATTTCTACTATATGTCCTTTGCTCATAATTGCAACTTTATCGGCAATTTTTTCTACTTCAGAAAGGATATGACTTGTATAAAATACTGTTTTTCCATCAAAAGCTAATCTTCTTATGGATTCAATTACCCTTTTTTGCATTAGAGGGTCAAGACCCCACGTTGGTTCATCTAAAAAGTAGATATCAACATCTTCAGAAAGAATTATTGAGAGATATACCAGTGTTGTCATTCCATGAGAAAGATTTGCTATTTTTTCATCTTTTTCAATATTAAATTCTTTTAAATAATCAAATGCCTTTTCAATGTTAAAGTGTTTTGATAATTCTTGAGTTACTTCAAACATCTTTTTTATTGTTAAAGATTTATACAGTTCTTTTTTTTCAGGAAGATATGTAAAGTTTCCGTTTAGTTCTACTTTGCCATCGTCTTTTTTTCTTAAACCAATTATGCATTTTAGAGTTGTAGTTTTTCCTGCACCATTGGGCCCAAGAAGAGCAAAAATTTCTCCCTTGTCCACTTTGAAAGAAATTCCATCTACTGCTTTTTTTGATTTATAATACTTTTTAAGATTTTCTACTTGAAGTATCATTTCTTTTCCCTCCCGCTGATTTTATTATGTTACAAATATCATCAACTTTCATCCCTGCATTAATACACTTTTTTACTATGATTGTTAATTCATTGATAAGTTCTTCATTAAAATTATCTAATATGTCTTTTTTTACTATGTATCCTTCTCCTCTAATTGGCTCTATTATCCCTTCACTTACAAGCTCTCTGTATGCTCTTGAAACTGTGTTTAAATTTACATCTAACATTTCAGCCATTTTTCTAATAGATGGTAAAAAATCTCCTTTTTTTAATTTTTTATTCATGATTTGTAGTTTTATGTTTTCTATAATCTGCTTATATACAGGTTTGTGTGAAGAAAAATTTATAGTAAACCACATATTTTACCTCCTTCTACTGTAATATTATAATATTACAGTGGAAACTTGTCAAATAATAAAAAATCCCCAAGCAAAATTTGCTTGGGGATAAAGATTCAAGTTGAATTATTATTGAATATTTTCAATAATAACAGCGGTACCCATACCTCCACCGATGCATAATGTTGCAAGTCCATATTTTAGATTTCTTTTCTTCATCTCATAGAGAAGAGTCACTATTATTCTATTTCCACTTGTTCCTATTGGATGTCCTAGTGCTATTGCTCCTCCATTTACGTTAGTCCTTTCTTTTATCCATTCTTCACTTACTCCAAATCTTTTACTCCATTCCTTTATTACTGCCAAACTTTGTGCTGCAAATGCTTCGTTTAGTTCTATTAGTTCTATGTCTTCCATTTTCATTCCTGCCTTTTGTAATACCTTCTCTGTTGCTGGTACCGGACCAAGGCCCATTTCCATTGGATCTACTCCTGCTTGTGCCCATGCTACTATCCTTGCCAGAGGTTTTAATCCTTTCTTTTCTATGTATTTTTCGCTTGCAAGCAGTATTGCACTTCCTCCATCGTTTATTCCACTTGCATTTCCGGCCGTTACCGTTCCATCTTTTTTGAATGCTGGTTTTAGTTTGGCAAGCTTTTCTAATGTCACATCGAATCTTGGATGCTCATCTGTATCAAATATTATTGTTCCTTTTTTTGTCTCAATTTCTACTTTTTCTATTTCATCTTTAAACTTTCCACTTTCTATTGCTGCTTTTGCTTTCATTTGGCTTTCATATGCAAATTTGTCTTGTTCTTCTCTACTTATATTGTATTTTTCTGCAAGATTTTCTGCTGTTATTCCCATGTGTACGTTATTAAATACATCTGTTAAACCATCTAATATCATGTGATCAATCATTTCAAAATTTCCAAATTTAAGACCATATCTTGCTCTTGCTGGTAGAAGATAAGGTGATGCTGACATGTTTTCTATACCACCTGTCAAAACGACTTCTGCTTCCTTTTGCATAATGTCAACAGCACCTAACATTGTTGCTTTCATTCCACTGCCACAAAGCATATTTACAGTAAATCCAGGTTTTTCAACTGGAACACCTGAATAAATTCCAACTTGTCTTCCAGGTCCCATGCCTTGTCCAGCTGTAAGAATAGAGCCAATTATAGTTTCATCAATATCAGATGGCTCAATCCCAGCTTGTTTTATTGCTGCCTTTGCAGCAATTGCACCAAGTCTTGGAGCTGGTATGTCTTTTAAACTCCCTGCAAATGTCCCTATTGCCGTTCTTTTTGCTCCTATTATGTATACCATATCCCTCCACCCCTTCTCTTTATTTAAAATGTTTTTAACTCATCAGAGATTATTAATTTTGCTTCAGTTAGACTCAAAACTTCATCTAAAGTTGTTTCCTTTGCTATTTCTTTTAGTAATAAACCATTATCCGTTGGTTGTATAACTGCTAGTTCAGTAACTATTAAATCAACTCTGCGTATTGATGTTAATGGCAAAGAGCATTTTTTAACTATTTTAGGTGTTCCTTTTGCAGTATGTGTCATGGCAACGATTACTTTTTTTGCTCCAGTTACAAGGTCCATAGCACCACCCATGCCTGGGATCATCTTTCCAGGAATCATCCAATTTGCAAGATGACCTTCTTCGTCAACTTGTAATCCACCAAGTACAGTTACATCTAGGTGTCCTCCTCTAATTAGAGCAAAAGAAAATGCACTGTCAAAAGTCATTGCACCAGGGAGTGCAGTAACAAATTGTCCCCCAGCATTTGTAAGATCTTTGTTTTCAAAACCAGATTCAGGCGCAGGTCCCATTCCTACAATACCGTTTTCACTTTGAAAAAATACATGTACGTTTTCTGGTATGTAATTTGCAACTAATGTTGGAAGACCTATTCCTAAATTTACAAGCTGTCCTTCTTTTAACTCTTTAGCAACTCTTATTGCAATTTTTTCTTTTGGGTTCATTTTTCCACCCCCACAATATAATCAACTACAACTCCGGGAATTTTGATTTCATTTGGCGAAAGACTTCCTGTTGGTACAATTTCTTCTACTTCTACAATTACTGTGTTGGCTGAAAGTGCCATCAAGGGGTTAAAATTTTCCGCGGTTAAATTGAAAACAAGGTTTCCAATATAATCAGCTTTTTTTGCCTTTATTAATGCTACGTCAGCCCTAAGTGGCAGTTCTAATAAGTACTTTTTTCCTTCAATTTCTATAATTTGTTTTCCTTCTTCAACAATTGTTCCAACTCCTGTTGGTGTTAAAATTCCTCCTAGACCAACACCACCTGCACGAATTCTTTCAGCAAGGGTTCCTTGAGGTACAAGTTCTACTTGTAATGTTCCTTCGATCATTTGTCTTTGTGTTTCTGGATTTGTTCCTATGTGTGAGACTATTACTTTTTTACAGAGTTTATTTTTTACAAGTTTTCCTATTCCCTTATCTTCAAAAGCCGTATCGTTTGCGATTACCGTTAGGTTTTTAATTTTGTTTTTAATGATTTCATCAATGATCTTTTCAGGTGTTCCAACCCCCAAAAATCCACCAATCATTATTGTTGATCCTTCTTTAATCAAATTTTTTATCTCTGAAATATCAATGATTTTCAATGCTTTTCCCTCCTTTTTATATAATTAATAATATACAAATTTATTAAGTTTATAACTTTAATATAAAAAGATGTGTATAAATTCACAATAATTATTATACCTTTTTGTTACTAAAATGTTAAGCCGAGAAATATTTTGATTCTTACTTATTTTTGTTTTAAAAAAAGAAAAAAAGCTTAATATAGACTATTTTAAAGAACTTCGTTTAAATGTTGTTTGAATAAAAGTAAAACCCGTTTCTAGAATTAACTAGAAACGGGTTTTTATATATTTGATATATAACTGTTAAAAAACTTTTTAAAGTTTAAGATAGAGCTAGTTTTATTGCACTTGCAGCTTTTTTCCCAGCCCCCATAGCGAGAATTACTGTTGCAGAACCAGTTACTATATCTCCTCCTGCAAATACTTTTTCAATAGAGGTTCTTCCAAACTCATCTGCTTTAATATATCCCCATTTATTTAGCTCAAGTCCCTTGAATTGAGATAACAAAAGTTTGTTAGGATTCGTACCAATTGCTTCTATGGCAACAGTTGCTTCTATGATGAAATTGCTGTTTGGAATAGGAGTAGGTTTTCTTCTACCACTTTCATCAGGCCCACCAAGTTTCATTTTTATACATTCAATACCAATTAAATTTCCATTTTCATCTCCAATGTATCTTACAGGTTGAGTTAGAGTTTGAAATTTAACACCTTCTTCTTTTGCATGTTTAATTTCTTCTTTTCTTGCGGGCATTTCGTTTTCACTTCTTCTATATACTACTGTAACATCTGCTCCCAATCTCAATGCACTTCTTGCAGCATCCATTGCCGTGTTTCCACCACCAATTACTACTATTTTCTCTCCGATCTTTACCGGAGTATCACTTTGTGGGAATTTATATGCTTTCATTAAATTTATTCTTGTTAAAAATTCGTTTGCTGAATACACTCCATTGAGTTCTGTTCCTTCAATATTCATAAATTTTGGAGTTCCAGCCCCTACGCCTATAAATATTGCATCGTATTTTTCTAGCAATTCTTTTGGGTGAATTGCAAGCCCAACAGGAATATTTGTAAATATATTTACACCAAGTTTTTTTAAGAGCTGAGCTTCTTTTTTTACAATACTTTTAGGAAGTCTAAATTCTGGAATTCCATAAATTAAAACACCACCAACGTCATGAAAAACTTCATACATGTCTACTGAAAAACCAGCTTTTGAAAGTTCCGAGGCTGTTGTTAAACCAGCGGGCCCAGCACCTATTATTGCAATTTTTTTATTAATTCTTTTTTCAGGAAGTGTATCTTCTTCGATATTGTTATTAATAGCCCAATCGGCAATAAAACGTTCCAATGCTCCTATTGATATTGGCTGATCAACTTTATTTAAAACACAGTTTCCCTCGCATTGAATTTCTTGAGGGCAAACTCTGCCACATATTGCCGGGAGACTATTGTACTTTTTTAGTACTTTGTAGGAACCTTCAAAATCTTTTTCGGCAATTTTTTTGATAAAGCCTGGAATGTCGATTCCTACAGGACAACCTTGTACACAGGTAGGATTTGGACATTGAATACATCTTTTTGCTTCTTCAATTGCGAGTTCTTGAGTATAGCCAAGATTAACTTCATTAAAATCTTTATTTCTTTCATTTGGTTTCCTTTCAATTGTCTCTATTCTTTGTTTTACAGCCATGTTGGTTCACCAACTTCCTGTAAGTATCTTGAAAGTGCTATCTTTTCTTCTTCTCTATATTGATTAAGTCTTTTTTCAAAACTTTCCCAATCAACGAGTCTCCCGTCAAATTCTGGACCATCGACGCAGGTGTATTTTAATTCATTTCCAATTCTTACCCTGCAACCACCACACATGCCTGTACCATCTACCATTATTGAATTTAATGAAACCCAAATTTTTATATCATGCTTTTTTGCAACCTCTGAACAAGCTTTCATCATCTTTGAAGGACCTATAGCCCAGATAATATCATATTTTTTTTCTTGCATTAGTTTTTCCATGAATTGATGTGGATATGCTTTTTCTCCGAGACTACCGTCATCCGTTACTATATATATATTATTTGCATTCTTAAATTCATCTTCGAGAATAATGTATTCTTTATTACGACCACCAAGAATTACATCAACATTGTTTTTTTCTTTTAAAAGTTCTTTGACAATAGGAGCAATTGCTGCAATTCCAACTCCTCCTCCAACTACTAAAACATTACCGTAATATTTAACTTCACTTGGCATTCCAAGGGGTCCTACAACATCTAAAATAAAGTCCCCTTTATTTAATCGACAGAGTTCATATGTGCTTTTTCCAATTGCTTTAACTATTACTCTAAATGAATCTTTATTTATAGCAGAAATTGTTAAAGGGATTCTTTCGCCATTTTCATATAATCTGAATATAACAAATTGTCCTGGTTTTGCATTTTTCGATACTGTAGGATTTTCTATCCAAAATTCGTGGACACCATATGCAAGTTTTCTCTTTTCTAAGATCTTGTTTTTCAAAGATACACCCCCTATGTCGAGTAAATACTCTGAATTATTTTACTTGCAAATTCGATACAAAAATCCAAAGTTTTTTCAATTTCCCAATCATTTATAGTACCATATATAAATGCAGCCGATACTGCATCACCAGCTCCTGTCGTATTTACAACTTTTACGCTTTTTGCCTTTTTCCTTATTATTGTATCGCCTGCATAAATTATTCCTTCTTTTCCCATTTTTAGTACTATGTGTTTTGCAAAATGTGATAGTTTTGCAAGATTTTTTTCGATATTTTCATCCTTGAAGATTTTTATTAGTTCATCTTTATTCAAAGATACATATTCAACAGAAAAATTTTTTAATATTTCAAATTGTGAAGTTTCAGAAAGTTCAACAAAAGCTGCTTTTGATGATTGGAGAGATTTAAATAAAGTTTCTTGTGGTATACCAGTTTGTATAAATGCAAAATTCATATTATCAGGTATTGCTTGAGGTGATAAAAACTGGTTTGCACCAAGATTGTGAAACATAGTATTTGCCCCAGAACCTTCTACAACGATGCTGGTTAAAGCGGTATTTTCATTTTTGACTATTTGTGGTTTAAATATTAAGATATTTTCTAATTTTTCTTTTATATATCTTCCAAAAATATCATTAGCAATTGCAGAAATCAAAGTAACTTTAAGACCTAAATTTGCAAGATTAATTGCGACATTTGTGGCTTTCCCACCAGGAAAATATGCAAAGTTATTTGCTACATGATTTTCTTCAATTTTAATTTTGTCAATGTAATAAAAGATGTCGAGATTAGTTTTTCCAATACAAAAAACGTCAGTTTTCTCTTTGGAGAACAATAGAAGCAGCCCCCAATATGCCAGCGTTTTCAACCAATGGGCTTTGAATTATTTCAAATGTATCTTTAAAGGTAGGCATTACAAGTTCATTAACTCTTTTTCTAAGTGGTTCAAACAAGATATCTCCAGCCCTTGAAACACCACCACCAATAATGACTACTTCAGGGTTAAAAATATGAACAAATCCTGTTATACCAATAGCAAGTGCTTCAACAACTTCATCTCTTAGCATTAAAGCAAGTCTATCACCGTCTCGTGCTGCGTCAAAAACTGCTTTAGCTGTAACTTTTTCATTTTTAAATATTATTGAATCTGGAAATTTTTTCTTCCTTTCTGTCGCCATCCTTACAATTGCTGTTGCAGAAGCGTATGACTCGAGACATCCATAGTTTCCACAACCACAAAGTGGTCCATTTGGATTTATAATAACGTGGCCTAATTCTGCACCTATTCCGGTAGAACCTGTAATCAAAGTTCCATGCGAAATTACTCCACCACCAACACCGGTTCCAAGTGTTAATGCAACAATATGATTTTTTCCTATTCCTGCACCGAACCATTTTTCTCCTAACGCAAATGAAATTGCATCGTTTTCAACGTATACGTTTTTACCCAAAAGTTCTGATAGAAGTGAACCTAAAGGAAAATTATGCCAATCTGGAAAATTAGGAGAGAATCTAACAATTCCATTTTCCTTGTCTATTGAACCTGGAGAGCCGATGCCTACTGCGTGATAATCAGTTCCTTCAGTAAGTTCTACTATTGCATTTGCTATTCTTTTAACTACTTCTTCTCCACCAAGTTCAACTTTTGTTTCAATTGATGATTTTTTTAATATTTTCCCGTTTTTGGAATCAACTAACCCAATTTTTACGTATGTTCCCCCAAGGTCTACTCCTACTATATTCATTTTGTATCCTCCTTTGTTTATTTTTACAAAAATGAGCAACAGCCTTTAAAATCGTAATTCTTGCTTGCAGAATTTACAAATACATCGGGGCTAATTTTTTCTAAAAGTTGTTTTCTATAACTTCCATGAGGATGCATACAACCAAGTATTACACTTTTAAAATGTTTTTTTGCAAAGTTAAATACCTTAGCAACTTCATCAACAGATGGCGGATTACAATCTTTGTATGCCGTGTTTTTTGTTGGAATAAGAATATTTAGAACGATTGAATCAAAGTAATCTTTTAATATTTCTATGCTTTTTTCCTCATGTGTAATTTTACCACACAAAATACCAATAGTTATGTGTGGTACCTTTTTTACAGGTAGTGGTAAAACTGAAGAAAGTATTTCATCTTTTGTTCTTCTAATTGTATAAACTTCTTTCATTACATTTTCATCTGAAAAAAAATCAAAACTTACTACATCAGCAACATCGATTATTTCAAATGGAGGTTCTTTTGGAAATCCTATGTGGAAATTGTATTGTAAATTGTAAGTTCTTTTTAATTCTTTTAATTTGTTTAGATATGGTGAGAAAGGTATAATGCCATCTTTAGACATTCCGCCGCTTATCAAAAAAGATTTATATTTATTTACATATCTTTCAATATTGTCGATATGTGTCATACTTTTTACATAAACACCACCACAATGCTTACAATTCATTGGACATCCTTTGGTAACAGATATTGGCAGAGTTCCGGAGGGGTTAACAACTACCATTTAAAATTCACCGCCTTAGTGGTTAGTCTATCTTTTTCATCAAGTTGGATCCATCCATTTAAACCAAGAA
>NZ_JAIHAP010000104.1:0-5295 GCF_020054775.1 Thermosipho sp. (in: thermotogales)
AAACTTATCCCTCCACTTGTAATACTGCCCTTGAGAAATACTATGCTTTCTGCAAATTTCAGCTATAGTTTTTTTACCTCTTAATCCTTCGAGTACAATAGCCATCTTTTCTTCAGCAGAAAGCTTCTTTCTCATATCTTTCACTCCCCTTCGTATATGATTATACTCTCTACTTTCTAACTGTCCAATCCTTCAGGGGAGCAGTATATCAATATAACCTATCTATTTGAAAAAAACTTCAATAACTCTATTTCTAATTTCCACCCCTCTGTAAAATAAGCTCAACACTAAACTTTTCAGAACGTCCCTGGAAAACTCAACTCTATAAATTGCAAGTTTTAAATGAATAATATCCCCAAACAACGGCATTTACTAAAGCTTCTTTAATTGTTTCAATTGAAATAATACAGCTGTCTTTTCTTTTTAATCCTTTTATTTCCCGCTTTTTTCAAGATGTTCTATGGCAAGTACAAAAAAATTTCATCTTCGAGAACTCCAACTATATCTTTTGTTTTAACTTTTATACAAAAAATTATTTTCCCACCTGAACCATTTGTAAACTTCAAATGCTTTAGATAAACATTTTTCATTTTTTGCCAAAAGCCTGGCGAAAACGGGGACTTGTATTTTGATAAAAAAATATAAAACTCCAGGTTTTAAAGTTAAGGCAATTGATACAACGCTGCTGGAAATGTGTTTAATGTGGCCTTTGCAGTAAGATTTCCTGAAACGGGGAACATAGAAAGAAAGCAGTTTATTTGCAAATGCTGCAGCTGCCATTTCCGTAACAAGATTAGGAGCACAATCTTCCATCTCTAATAGATTGGATGTCGAGAAATTTATTACAAAAAACTTAGTTTTCAGAACTTAGTTTTATTCTAGATTTATTTATTAAAACGTTCAACCTATATATCGAAAAAATTACAATTACTATCCCTATCCACTGCCTTGTTGTTATAACGTTGGGGAAAAATAACCTTGAAAGAAGCAGTGCAGTTATTGGATTTAAAGTTCTTACTATATTTGCAATCGAAAAATCTATCCCGCTTAAACTTTTATAGTAGAAATACAACCCTAAAAATGAACCTATAAATGCCGCTATAGAAAGAAAGAAAATTCCACGAAAACTAAATGAAATACTATTATTTCCATAAACAGTAAAGTAAAGAACACCAATAACCAGAAAAGTTATTACATTGTTTGCAAAAACCAAAAAATCTGCCTGTATTTTTGATAATTTTGCAATTGAATTACTCGTAGCAAAAAATAAAGCAGATGAAACAGCAAATATACCACCAATAAGATTTGGAATTTCCATTCTATATGAAGGCATAATAATTAATATAATTCCAAAAATATTAATTATTATCTGCAAAAGTACATTTACTGAAAGCTTTTCCTTAAATAAAAGTACGGAATACATTGAAGTAAAAATATAGTACGAAGTTCCAAGTACCATAGCTATTCCCGGATCAAGCTTCGAAAGACCAATAAACATAAAAAGAAGTCCCGCGGCATTAAACAATCCCACAAAAACAACATAAAAATTCATCCTCAACTTTCGGAATTTTTTCACAAAAAACAAAGAAAAAATACTTGCTATTAAAGCATTAATAATGGTAGCAAACATAGGATTAAATTCTTTGAGTGCAAACTTGTTAAAAATTGCCGTACTCCCCATTAATACTGCCGAAAGAATAGCATAAATCATTTTATCACTCCTATACTATTTTTTCGAAAATGTATACAAATAAAACCCACAATCTTTTATGATTTTCTTAAAAAGACTATCTAATATTTTTATCGCATAAAATCTTAAAGGTTTTTTCACACCAGGTACTAAAATAAAATCAAAAACTTTATATTTAATAACTGAAAACCCACAATTTTTAACTATATCTTTCATTTGCTTAGGTGTCAATTCTTTTTGGAAACCATACATCCAATTTCTAAAACTTTGCTGCAAAATTCTATCAACTACTCCAAAAGATATTTTATTTGGAACCATTATTACCGCTATACCTCCTGGTTTTAAAACTCTATACATTTCTTTTACAGCTCTTTTCATGTCTTCTTTTAACTTATAATGCTCTATTACTCCTAATGATAATACAATATCACAATAATTATCCTGGATCGGTATATCTGTTGCAGTTCCAAGTTTTAACACAATTTTATTTTTGTACAACCCCTTTGCTTTTTCTATAGCGCTTTTTGAAATATCAATACCAATTAACTCCCTACAGTTAAGCTGTTCCCCAACAAATTTTAAAACTCTACAATCACCACAGCCTATTTCGGCAATCTTTTCAAATCTATTTTCTTTAAATTCCCTCTTTATGTATTCAACTATCTGCAACCCTTTTATTTTTGAAATATAATCTCTTACCCTTTCATCTGAATAAGTGTTACTTGTATTCCAAACTTTATTCCAAATCATTTCAAAGTTATATTTTTTGTTTAACATTTTATCTTACTCTCATCATATACTTTTTCAATCTCTTTTACATTCAAAAAGACACCTGTACCGCTATCTATTTTTTCTCCATATACGTTTAAAACATCTCCCACTTCATACTCTCCTTTATTACCACCATGATATATGACAATTACTATCTTTTGACCTGTCCTGATAATTTTCCCCAAAAGTACAGTTGGTGTATATATGGAATGTATGTTATCTATAACTTCTATTTCACAATTTACTTTGCCCAAATTTATATACCTTGTTGAAAATATTTTAGGTATATCTTCAATATTTTTGTAAGCAAAGTGGCAGCAAAATATTTTTTCTTTGAAATAAACCCTAAGTGGTGTTTTCTTTCCCCTATCAAACACTTCCATTTCTTTTTTAGAAGAAAGAGCTGTAATTTTTCTAAATATCTCCATATTCCTTTCTAAATCAAATCTAAATAAAACATCTATGTCACTTTTCTCTTTCCTCAACCCCACCTGATACGATCCAACCATCCCTATATTGTCATATTCTTTTTCATATATCCCCACTAATTTTAAAAAATTTTTTAAATACAAAAACTCCTGAGGATAATTTTTGGAAAATTGTTTAAATGTATAAAATGGATCATAAAACTTTTTTATTTCATTTTTATCAATTACCATTTTATGTTTGACAAAATACGCTCTAATATGTTTTCTACCAAATTGTTTAATAAACTCCAATTGTTCTTCAAAGCTACGCCAGCTTCCATCTTTTTTTCGTATTACTTTTACATACCTATTCCCCTCAATTTCCACATCTCCGTCAGGATGTTGTAAATATATATAATTACATATAACCTTATCTTCCGGATGCCACCAACCTTCCACACTACAGATGTCACCATCTTTTGTCATAAATAACTGCATATCAATCATTAAAATTCACCCCCCACATATTTTTTGAATTACTACATACATTTACATTATATCAAAAAAATATAAACGTAATATTTTGTTAACTATTTCGATAAAAATATATCAAAAACATATTTTCACATTTTTAACATTTTTTTATTATAGCTTTCTACAGAGCTATATCGAATTAAATGAGTATTTGTAAGTCAACTAACAAAAAAACTGAAAAATTTCTAATTGCAAAAGCTTTTCTAAAACTTTCATCTGATTTTCTTTTAATCTTTTCATTAGAAACCTCCAGAATAACTTTCCAAAAACTTCTATTTTTACCATAAAACCTATGAAGATTATATTGTATAAATTTCTGATATATCAAAGATTTCGAAAATTTTATTATTATACAAAAAAGTTCCGGTATTGTTAGGCAATACCGGAATATGAAATATTTAACAAATTACTCATTATCCCAAAAGTGATTTGAAAAATTATTTTTTATCAATAAAGATTTTGAAACATTGGAATAGCCCTTTAAAACTCCTGTGAATTTTTTTGTTTTTGGACAACTACTGCAATCTTTTGATAACAATTCTAAATCCTGATTATTTTCATCAAAATAATTATTTATCAAAGAAACGCTGGAATTATTTGCAGCTACAATTGCTTGAACATTTAACTTAAATTTATTATTTATTATATTTTGATTTCCAGAAAGTATCATTAAACTTATTTCATTTTCAGAAAAATTAGAATTAAATATATAACTTTCTTTATTTTCCAGAACAAATGCTTTTTTCATTCCTGAAATGTCAATATTATTTGCAATAATAGTGGTGTTATATGATCCTAAAATTCCCACACTACTAAAAGTTAATGATACATTTTTCCCTGAAACTTTTCTATATTTTTTATCTAAAATCTTAACCATTTCAAGTTTCATATAGCTTTCATTTTTTTCATCACTAACTGAAACTAATCCTATTCCATTATTCAATTCTATTGTAACGTTCTTTAAATAAACAGAAGAATTTAAAATTCCAATTCCAACCACGTTCGATGCACTTATTTTTATATTTTCCAATGTAACTGTAGCACTTTCCAAATATATCACAGGTTTTTCGTTAAAAATATTTTCTGTATTTTTATCGTCAATAAATGATATTTCTCCAGATTCTCCCATACTAATAAATTTCAATTCCTTACCTATAACTTCAACTTTTTCATTAAAAGAATTATTCAAGATTATAATATCTCCATCTTTTGCAGCATCAATTACTCTTTGAAGATCATTTTCAGCTACATATGTTTCAGAAAATGCTAAACTAGTAAACAAGAATACAATCAAAAATAATCCCCATTTTTTCAAACTTTTCATAAATTCACCCCCTAATTCCCATTACAAGGATAAATTGTTACAGTATCATATTTTATACATAGTCTTCTTTCTGGTTTCCAACATATTCCTAAACATCCAGATTTACATGCCAATTTACCCCAAAAGTTTCCTATCGCATCGCAAAACAACGCACAAACTCCAAAACAATTCTGATTCAAATATCCTTCCGAATCCTCCCACTCTACACAAATAGCATATGTAACAGGTTCTGTTATGCTCTCATCACATTCTCTAAAAATACCTACACTATCATTTAGTAAACTACTATAAACATTAAAATTAGCAGAAACCCCCAAAGTCCCTACTAAAATAATCAACAACAAAAAGTATACCTTTTTCATCTTTTCATCCCAAATGTTAATAATAAAATTCTAAAATATAACTAAATATTTAATATCACATTTTACATTTTAACAAAAAAAATTATAAGATTGTCAAATTAATAATTTGTTAAAAATACAAAAAAACAAAATACACATCATAAAACAATACTTTTATATAATTTTATAGCAATTAATGTTATTATGTTTCCAGCAAACTGTGGCATA
>NZ_JAIHAP010000020.1:0-29546 GCF_020054775.1 Thermosipho sp. (in: thermotogales)
GTTATTAACCTCCATATAATTAGTATACCAGCATTTATTTAAGTAATCTTTAAGTTTATTTAAGTTTTTTTAAAACTCATCCCAAAGTTTTTCATAGCTTGTCGAAACTCCAATTGCGCCATTTTCTAATAATAATTTTGCCTGTTCTTTTGTAGTAACAAGTCCACCTGATATTATTGGCTGAACAATTTCCTCTTTAATCTTTCTTACAAGTTCTGGTATTAAACCAGGTAAAACCTCCACAAAGTTAGCTTTGTGTTTTTTCACCTGTTCTATACCAGTTTGAAATGCTTTAGAATCTATTAAAAAAATTCTTTGGATAGCCATTAAATCCAACTTTCTTGCAAAATCAATCAAATTTGAACGTGTAGTTATTATCCCATCTGCACCTACAAATTCTTTAACTAACTTAACACTTGCTTTATCTTTTCCTATACCTTCAACAAGATCTACATGAACAAATACAAACTTTCCGTGCTCTTTTAATTTCTTGCACGCCCTTTTAATTTCAAATATATCTCCTTCAAGCAAAAACACAGAACTTACCTGCGTACTGATTATCTTTTCAACCATCTTTAAATTACGTATTGCAGGCACAATAGGATAAATAAACGGGTGCATTATTCTTCACTCCATCTCATGGATCTCTTTACAGCTTCTTTCCATCTTGAATACAACCTTTCGCGTTCGTCCTTTGAAAGTTGAGGTTCAAAACGTTTATTTAAATTCCATGCAATTTCTTCCTTACTCTTCCACAAACCAACTGCAAGACCTGCAAGATATGCCGCACCCAAAGCGGTAGTTTCTGTAACTTCAGGTCTTTCTACAGGAACACCTAATATATCAGCTTGAAATTGCATCAAAAAGTTATTATTTGATGCTCCACCATCTACTCTTAATGTTCCCATATTAATTCTTGCCTCTTTTGACATTACTTCTAAAACATCTCTTGTTTGATAGGCAATCGATTCAAGAACAGCTCTAACAATATGTGCCTTTGTTGTACCACGCGTTATACCTATCAAAAGACCTCTTGCATACATATCCCAATATGGAGCACCAAGTCCAACCATTGCAGGAACAAAATACAAATCTCCAGAATCAGGAACGGATTTTGCTAAATCTTCTGTTTCTGAAGCGTTATCAATCAATTTTAAATTATCTCTAAGCCATTGCACTGCTGCACCTGCAACAAATATACTACCTTCAAGTGCGTATTCTACTTTATCATCAACACCCCAAGCAATGGTTGTTAAAAGCCCCGAATTTGAATAATAAGGAGTATCTCCTGTGTTCATAAGTATAAAACAGCCTGTTCCATATGTGTTTTTCACCATACCTTTTTCAAAACATGTTTGGCCAAAAAGTGAAGCCTGCTGATCTCCTGCATCTCCTGCAATTGGAATTTTGCCTCCAAAAATTTCTGTATATCCATACACATAACTTGATGGCATTGGTTTAGGTAAAATTGTTCTTGGGATATTAAGGATCTCTAAAATTTCATCATCCCAGTCCAATGTTTTTAAATTAAATAACATTGTACGAGAAGCATTTGAATAATCAATCACATGTACCTTTCCACCGGTAAGATTCCAAATAAGCCAGCTATCAACTGTTCCAAATAATATATCTCCACGCTCAGCCTTTTCCCTTACTCCTTCAACATTATCCAAAATCCACTTTATCTTTGTCCCCGAAAAATACGCGTCAACCACAAGTCCAGTTTTTTCCTTTATAAGCTTTTCATAGCCTTTTTCCTTTAAATCGTCACAAATTGAAGCAGTTCTCCTACACTGCCAAACTATAGCGTTATACACAGGTTTCCCCGTATTTTTATCCCAAAGTATTGTTGTTTCACGCTGGTTGGTAATTCCTATCGCAGCTATATTTTCTGCTCCAACTGTTTCTACTACCTTTTTTGCTACTTCAATTTGTGAATTTAATATATCGTATGGATCATGCTCCACCCATCCAGGCCTTGGATAAATTTGTTTGTACTCTTTATTTAAACCATATACGTATTCGCCCTTTTCATTGAAAAGGATAGCGCGTGAACTTGTTGTACCTTGATCAAGTGCCAGTATATACACCATATCCCCCCTTGAGTTATTCTAATTATTTTTTAAGAACAGTTCTTGTAGCAATAAGGTTTGCACCTGTATTTAAAAGATCCTTTACTATTATATCACCTCTTTTAATCGGTGCTTGAACTTTTAAGCCTTTTATATATGAAATAGCCTCTTCTAATATTTTCTTAGGAATAGGTCTATCGGTCCTTGCAGAAACAAGATCCATAACACCATTTTCTACCTTCACACTTATTGTAAGCATCCTTTGAGGATTTATTACCTCATTTTTTGCATATTCAAATCCTCTAGGGCATCTATTTCCTTCCACCTTTATATCATCGCCTTCCACATAAACAGTAAGCTCACAACCAATAGGACATGATATACACGTTAGTTTTTTAATCAAGACTGCTCACCTCCACGGTGATTTTACTATCAAAGCCCTCAAAATCTTTTACAACCAAGTCTATCATCTCACTTGGTCTAATCCTCCAATTGAATTTTCTAATTGTTTTATCTGAAAATTTTAAAGCAGATTTTACCAAACTTTTTGTGGGCCTTATATATATTTTAAATGGTTGTGTTCCAGTAAACCTTTGAGGAAGCATTACTCCAACATTTTTACCTCTTACAAACTCGTATTTTACTTCCGGCAGCTTCTCACCTAAAGCATATCTTGCTGCATACATTCCAGCAATCTTTCCTTCGTCGTATACAAAATCAACCAAATCATGTATTGCAACGTTATTACCTGCTGCAAAAATCCATTCAACACTTGTTCTCATATAATCATCTACAACTGGTCCTCTATTTATTGGATCCATTTCAACAAAGTTTTCAATTAACTCGTTTTGTGGAATAAGACCAACAGATGTTACTAGTGTATCAACTTTAATAACCTTTTCAGTCCCAGCAATTGGTTTTTTGTTTTCATCTACTTTTGCAATAACAACCTCAGAAAGCCTTTCTTTTCCATGGATTTCAATTACTGTATGGCTTAGCCACAACGGTATATTAAAGTCTTCAAGACATTGAACAACGTTTCTAATAAGGCCACCTGGCTCAGGCATTATTTCTACAACACCTACAACATCCATCCCCTCTATCTTTAACCTTCTTGCCATAATAAGGCCAATGTCTCCAGAACCAACTATTAAGACTTTTTTACCCGGAAGCCTGTTGTATATATTTACCATCTTTTGTGCAACTCCTGCTGTATAAATACCAGCAACTCTGGAACCTGGTATTCTAAGAGAATTCAAAGGCCTCTCTCTTGCTCCTGTACTCATAACAAGAGCTTTTGGTTCAAATACAATTATCCCATCTTCTGAAAGGGTAATTACTTCTCTTGTATCAGGTTTAATCTCCAAAACTGTAAAATTAGGCCTTATTACATCCTCTTTTAATTCTTCCCAGAGTCTTTCCATAAACTCAGGTCCAGTAAGTTCCTCTTTAAATACATGAAGCCCAAACCCATTGTGAATACATTGGTTTAAAACGCCTCCAGTACTTCTATCCCTTTCTAGCAAAACTGTCTTTGCGCCACTTTCAGTTGCAGAAATTGCTGCAGCAAGTCCTGCTGCACCTCCACCTACTATCAAAACATCTACTTTTTCCCTTCTCATGCTCTCACCTTGCCATCCATGATCCAAGAATTTTTTGAATTAAGCTTAACTTCTTCCATTGGTATATTTAGCTCCCTAGAAATTATCTCTACAATCTTCAAACTACAAAAACCTCCTTGGCACCTTCCAAAAGATGCTCTTGTTCTAAATTTTACTCCATCAAGTGTTCTAGCTCCCCTTCTTATAGCTTCAACAATTTCAGCTTCTGAAACGTTATTACAGAAGCAAACTGTTCTTCCATATTTTGGATCCTTCTTCACAAGTTCTTCCCACTCTTTTAAACTTACATTTCTTATATTGGTAATTTTCTTTCTATATGGATTAAAATCTTTCTTTTTTGAAAGATTAATTTTTAGCTGGTCCTGCAAAATATCTTCTACTACATACTTTGCAAAAGAAGGTGCTGCTGTAAGACCTGGTGATCTTATCCCAGCAACATTAACAAATCCCCAAATTTTTGTAGCAGAAATGATAAAATCTTTTTCTTTGGTTTCTGGTCTAAGGCCAGCAAATGTTTTTACCGTATATGAAAGATCCACTTTTGGAATAAGTCTTTTTGATTTTTCATATACTTCTTGCAAACCTTCAGGTGTCGTACCAAGATCGTACTTCAAACTCTTTGGAAGGTCTTTCGCATTTGGCCCTAACAGAATTCCACCATCTACTGTTGGAACAACTAATATTCCTTTTGACTTTTTTGTTGGTGTAGGAAATACAACTGTATTCACAAGCCCTTTTAATTTTTTATCGAGTAATATATATTCACCTTTTCGGGGGAAAATTTCAAAATCACCAACACCAGCCATCTTAGCTATTTCATCTGCAAAAAGTCCAGCGGCGTTAATAACAACATCTGCTTCATATTCCCCTTTGTTGGTTATAACTTTAGACACCTTTTGATTACTTGTTTGAATATCTAAAACCTCTTCTTCAAGGTGCAAAATTGCACCGTTTTCAACCGCATTTTCAATTGCAGCTATTGCAACTTCCCAAGGTTCAGTTATTCCTGCACTTTTACAATAAAGTGCTGCAATTGCTTCATCGCTTATATTCGGCTCAATCTTTTTTAATTCACTTTTTTCAAGTATTTCTAGATCATCAACTCCATTTTTTTTGCCACGCTCTTTCAACTCTTTTAAATAATTTATATCTTCTTCTTTAAATGCAACTACAAGAGAACCAACTCTTTCAAAATCAAAGTCAAGTTCTTTTGAAAGTTCATCGTAAAGACGGTTTCCTTTTGCAGCAAATTTTGACCTAACGCTTTGAGGAGGATCATCATACCCACCATGAACAATCGCAGAATTTGCTTTTGTCACACCCCAACCAATGTCTGGAGCTTTTTCCAAAATATGAACCTCACAATCATATTTTGAAAGCTCTCTGGCTATAAGACTACCTGAAATCCCCGCACCAATAACAAAAACTTTCATATCCACACCTCCAAACAAAAAAGCCATATGCCAGGTCTTTCTGGCATATGGCTTCTCCATTATCTCTTAAGCCTGCACTTTATTTACTTTCACAAAGTATTATATCACAAACATGAAAAAATTTTTAAATTACTTATTTTTGTTTCTTGATTTCATATCATAGAGTAATTTATCTGCCAATCTATAAGATTCTGAAAATTTGCTAAATTTGACTATGCCATATGAAAAATCAAGATTAATAACCTTTATTGAAAGCTTTCTAAGTCTTTCAACAAAACTTTCAGGATCATCTAAATTAACAATTAAAGCAAACTCATCTCCACCAAGCCTTATAAATAGATCCTCTTTTCTAATATTTTCTATAATTAAGTTAGAAAAATTTTTAAGAATTTCATCACCTTTTTCATGGCCAAATCTATCATTCAATTCTTTAAAATTATCAAGATCTATAAGAACAAAAAAACCTTCAACATTTGAATTATCTAATTTTTCTAAGATGTTTCTGTTACAAGCTTTTGTTAATGGATCAATATATCTTGAATTGGGAAGTTCGTTTGTTTCTGCAACCATTTTTTCAAACTCATCTGTAAGCATTAAAATAACTGAAATTGACAAGAAAGCTGTTCCATAACCTGTTAAAAACCCTTGAAAATGATATGATCTTACATACAAAAAGTAAAGGATAATATGAATATAAGAAAATACTATGAAAAAAGTTGAAAAGTAAAGCTTGCTCATTTTTAAATATAAAACATCGTATATTACAAAAAGCAAAACAATAAGCATTAACATATTTGAAACTGTCGAAAACTTAGCATAATTATTAAAATCAAATGAAAAAACTGGAAGGAGGGAAGCAAAAACCACATACCAGATAAGCCATTTTGTTCTAAACCATTTTAATTTATATTTTTCAAGAGCCGCTATATAAAATAGAGAAGAAAAATACGTGGAAATTAAAAATACCTTTTTAAAAATCAAAAAGGTAATTTCGTTAAAATGAAAAGTTCTAACTTGATAATCAAATAACGCTATAGCTGTTAAAATTAAAAATAAGCCAAATAGATCGTAAGATTGACTTATCTGCTTTGCTTTTAACAAATAACCCAAAAAGAAAGATATTATCCCTGCAACAAAAGAAATTCCGATTGAAATTATGTAAAAATCATGTCTTAGAAAATTTTGAAAGTTTTGATATATTAAAGCACTTATTCTATCTGTCAAAAAGGGAAATCTTGGCAGTCCTGCATCATATAAACCAAAAATTTCAATTTTTAATATATTTTTATTTGAGCTTAAATTTTTTAATGGAACTACATATGTATAACTCCAAATATTACCAGTCTTTGTTCCATAAGAATATATTTCTTCTCCATTAAGGTAAACTTTAAACAAATTACCAATAATCTTTGGAATAACAAGAGTATCAAAACTAGTATCATTAAACTCGGTAACATAAACACACGTACTAGGCTCATCAAGCAAAATTTGATCTGGAACCTTTTGATTCCAGTTATTTAAAACATATTTATCTTTTACAAAATTGCCATTAATCAATATACCTAACACTACAAACGTAAAAAGTGCAATAATAAGGTTTTTAACAATTTTTTTCATATTTCCGCCCCAATAAATTGTTGATATTGAAGATTAACAAAATGTTCAAGCAAACCACTGCAACCTAAGAATACATAACTTTCGGTATGTTTTCACAACTACTAGATCATTATTCATAATTTTATCATAAATATTTTAACATTTTCACAATTGAATACTTAATTACTAAAATGATTCTATTTTCCTTAGCTCATATATCAATACATAACACAACCTCTATTTTCTCATATAAAAACAGTTAAATCTCTTAAAAACTTCTATCTTATATAGACAAATTTTTAATATTCCACTTTTTAATACAATGCAATTTTGCTGAATTTTATTATATCTACGATGTATACAATTACCATATCCCGTACTTTTATTTTCACAATAACTCAAAATAGGACCTTTACTAAATTACTCGACACCTAAATTTATAACTAATTTTCTTTCAAATTCAAATAAAGAATTAAAAAATAAAAGAAAGAAATTATATAAATTCAGATAAACTATTCCCAAACCTGAAAAAATGAATCTTTTTTTATTTTTCTATAATCTTTAGCACTCAAGTCAGATTTAATTACCATATTTACTTTACATTATTTATTTGTTACCTAATATAATTTTATTTTAATCTTAAATTCAATATTGTCAATAAACAATGATATTAAAAGTTATAATTATTTAATTAAAAACATATGAATAATACCAATTAATAATATATTTCAGAATTCAAAAAGCTTTTAAATAATAAATAGTTTAGATAGCTATTGACAAAGTAAATTGAGTTTTGATATAATCATTTCTGGAATATATAATTTGAATATCAAACAAATTTTACTCAATATTAAATTTAATTTTATTAATATTTTAATTTTGTTTTTATTTGAATTTTTTATTTATTGTTAATTAAATATTCGTAAGTTAAAAAAATAACAAATTTAACAACTATAGCAACTATGTGTATTACAATTAAAAAAAGCTATACATTTATTAAGAGATATAAATATGTTCAGATATGATATTGGATTTATTCTGTTTAATCCTTTCATATCAATTGAAGAATTGTTCAAAAGTGCCGCTTTTCTTAAAGACATAGGGATCGGAACACCTTCCATATGGTTTTGGCAACTTCAAGCTCTACCAGGAACTAGTTTTGAAGAAACATTAATTAATGATAACTTAGCAAAACCAAATTTTTCTCACTTTTTACCTTACGAATATTACTTTATCGATAAAAAGGTAGAGCGTATTTGCCAATTCATAATGAAACATGTACAAAATGAAAGAATAATTTTGAATATGTCTGGTCTTTTAAGTAAATTAGCCGATATACTATTATTATTAAAACGTTTAAAAAAAATCAAAAAAGAAGTTGTTGAAAAATTAGATAAAACTCTACAATCATATCAACAAAAATTAGCAAATGAAAATTTCAATTTTTTAAAAAAACTAGAAAAAAATATTAAAGAATCAGATGAAAGCTGGAACATTATCAAAGCTCAATACATTAATAAACTAGAAAAATTTTACTCTGAAATTTCTAAAATTTCTATATATACTATTAAAATGATTCATAGACATTACAATGATAATTCTACTACTGGCATATAAATTAACAATGAAACATAGAATTATTATACACCAATTATTTTACAATAATTTCATATAATTAGTAGTTAATAAAAAACATGCTTTTTGAAAAGATTTTTTGTTTTAACATGTCCGTAATCTGAATTCTTTATACAATATATTGTAAAATATAATTCGATTACAATTAACTAAACCAGGAAAATATCAACTTGAAATTTTGGCATATACAGTTAAAATTTTTAAATTTTAAATTTAAAAAATCTAATATTATAATTGGAATTATAAACATCTATGTTATAATCAACCTAATTATCTTAAAATTAATTTTAAAATAATAAACCAAAATTATTTTTAAACAATTTGTATAAATATTGATATAATAATTTTGTTTTTGATATAATTTATTTTAGAATTTTTATGATTAAATAATTTTATAATAATACCATTTTTTATGTCTTAATTACACTTTGTCTTTTAACAAAGATAATGAATATATTTCAATTAAAATTTTCACCCGCAAAGGTTAAAAATTAAAAATTCTAATTTTTGCTATCTTTCATATTATTGCAACTAAAAATTTTGTTACACGCTACAATAAACACAATAAAAGGGAGGAGGGGTGTTATTGATAAAAGTTGAAAAATTAACTAGAAATTATAAAATTCCAAATAACAAAGGCAATTTTTTCGTAAGACTATTTAATTCCAGATACAAAACCATTACAGCTTTAAACAATGTTTCCTTTACCATTTCTAAAGGTGAAAAAGTTGCAGTCTTAGGACTCAATGGTAGTGGAAAATCCACACTTTTCAAGATTTTAACTGGAATAATATCACCATCATCTGGCTCATGCAAATGTTTAGATTATGACCCTTTTAATGAAAGAAAAAAATACGTAAAAAATATAGGAGTTTTATTTGGGCAAAAAACACTTCTTATTCCTGAGCTTAGCGTGTATGATTGTTTAAAATTATATAAAGCAGTTTATGAACTGAAACAAAAAGATATAGATTATCGACTTAAAATCTTCGATAAACATTTTGGAGTGGAAAAATTACTTCATAGAATAGTACGAACTCTATCCCTTGGAGAAAGAATGAAAGCTGAAATACTAATGGCCACAATTCATGATCCATTACTTTTCTTTTTTGATGAACCTACTATAGGTTTAGACGTACAAGCTAAAAATGCATTTAAAGATTTTCTATTAAACTATCCATTTGGTTCTGAAAAAACAGTACTTATAACCACACATGACATTTCTGTGATAAAAGAATTCGCTACCAGAATTTTACTCCTTAATAATGGAAAATTAGTATTAGATATCAAAACCAAATATTTAAAAGATAAATTTGGATTTAAAAAATTAGTTATAGATTTTAAGAGAGAACCTACAAAAAGTATTATGGAAAATATTAAAACCTTTGGCTGCCCTATAGAAAAAAATAAAAATAAACTTATAATCAAAGTTCCTGTAAATGAAAAAGAAAAAATTGAAACTATAAAAAAGAAAATTGTAACAGATGAAAGCATAATATCATTTAAGGTAGAAAATATGGATTATGAAGAAACTATAAATTGGCTTATGGGGGAATTCTATGCGGACGTTCAGAAAATATCTTGAAATTATAAAAATTGGCGTTTTTTTAAGTTCAAGAAGGCTTTTATATTTTAGAGTCTCAACTTTTTTTGATATTCTTGGTAATACTCTTTTTCTCATAATAAACATAGTATTTTGGAAAATTATTTATACAAATATACAGTTCTTTAATGGATGGACTATTGAACAAATGTATCTCTTTACCGCTTTTACAGAATTTTTTCATGTTTTCACCAAAATTTTCTTTCCGGTTTCTGGTAAATTATGGAAATTAATATATACTGGAAAACTTGATAGCTATCTAATTAAACCTGTAGAACCTTTTATGCTACTAAATACACTTAATTTAAGATTAGAAAATATTTTTAACTTAATTCCTTCTGTTTTATGGATATTAGTCCTAATAAATTATTACAAAATTAAACTTGACGTTTTATCATTTATTATAGCTTTACTTTTCAATTTTGTAGCTGTTTTCGTTTATTCATTGATTCAAATGTCTACAAGTACTGCTTCCTTCTGGTTTGGAAAAATATCTGCTATTGACGAACTTTCTGATTCACTAGCTATGCTAGTAAATTACCCTCATACAATATTCCCATTCTTTATTCGTATTTTTATGATTACCCTTTTACCTTTTGGATATGCCTCAACTGTTCCTGCTTTTGTTACTTTAAAATTGAAGTATATTGGAACTTTTTCAGCACTTGCAATTGGAGCTGCTTTTACAATTATTCTATGGGTAACTATCTTTAAAATTCTTTGGAAATTCGGTATAAAAAAATATAATAGTTATGGAGGATGAAAAATGAATTTGCAGAACATTATAAAAGAAACATTTAGAATCACAAACATAATGAAGGAATCCTATATACTAAATTTGAAAAAAGCTTTTTCTAATAGAATTGAATTGTTCACAAAACTTTTTGGATACCCGGCTAGATTATTCATGTTTTACTTTCTCTGGCTATCAGTCCTAGAAAATAGAGCTTTCCCTAATTTGGAAAAATCTTACATTATTGGATATTACACTATATCTCTCTTTTTATCTCAAATATTTCCTTTCATTCGAAAATCGCGTGAAATACGGCAAAATATTTTTTCTGGTGAAATAGCAAATTATTTAGCAAGGAATCTTCCATTCGGAATTGTTAATCTAATGGAGTATGTAGCAACAATATCAATATATCTACTTTTCGTAACACCAATAGCATATGTCCTCTTAGGAATTTTTGCCAATGTACTCCCAAATGCACCCACATTGATAATGTTTTTAATTCTTGGATTTTTAGGAAGTATTCTTAGATATTCCATATGGTATGTTATTGGTTTAGTTTCTTTCTATACACATGAGAACATAGGAATTATAACCTTCTATTTAACAATAGAAAACTTATTTTCAGGTTCTTTATTGCCACTGAAAGTTTTTCCCGAAACTTTTCAAAAAATTCTTAACATTCTTCCATTCAGGTTAATGTTATATACCCCTGTAGACACTCTTTTCAACAACACAAGCTTTTCTGATTTTTTTATCAATTTTTCTCTTCAAATACTGTGGTTAGCATTTGTCCTTATTTTAGCAGCAATAATATGGAAGGAAGGTTTGAAAAAATTTTCTGCTTATGGAATTTAAATGATTGTTATTTCTAAAAATTAGGTGTAAAATCATTTTTGTTTTGGTCAGATAAAAATACAAACATCTCCATTATTTCAAAATAACTAAAAAATAGAGCAAATCGTTCTAATGATAAACGCTTATAATTATGAAATTTATTTTAAATATCCTTTTCCAAAATTATTATTTATAACCCCCTTTGAAATAAAAAAGGACGGGGGTTTTATTATTTTTAAATATTTTCCCTCTTATATCTTTTATTGTACGCTCCACGGAAACGAATTCTGTCCCATAATGTATATAATCTTAAAAAAGAAAATTTTATTTAATCTAATTATATAAAAAAACGGGAGCCAACATTGGCCCCCATTTTTTGGTGCCGAGGGCGGGACTCGAACCCGCATGGGGCGTCAACCCCAGTTGATTTTGAGTCAACCGCGTCTCCCAATTCCGCCACCTCGGCATAGACTAATATCACGATAAATATTTTAACATATAAATCTAGTATGTCAATAACCAGAAGGTTAATTACTGTGAAAAAAAGACTAAACATAATAGAAACAATTTAATTTTATTAATATGATAAAATTAGAATGAATTAATTTAAGGAGGCAAAAGAATGGCTCAAAAGTTTTGTTCATTCTGTGGAAGATCGTCTGATAAAGTAGAAAAACTTATTGCTGGACCCGGAAATGTATATATATGCAACGATTGTGTTGATATTTTTCATGACATTCTAAGTGAAGAAAAAAGAAGTTTTTCTCCAAAAAAAGACAAGAAAAATCTTCCAAAACCATCTCAAATAAAGGCAGAACTAGATAAGTATGTCATCGGGCAGGAAAGAGTTAAAAAAATCCTGTCAGTCGCTGTTTACAACCACTACAAACGTGTATTTTCTGATATTGATTTTGACGATGTTGAAATCGAAAAATCAAATGTTATACTAATAGGACCAACCGGTAGTGGTAAAACTCTTCTTGCAAGAACACTTGCAAAAATATTGGATGTCCCGTTTGCAATTGCAGATGCAACCCCACTTACTGAGGCCGGCTATGTTGGAGAAGACGTAGAAAATGTTATACTAAGACTTCTTGAAGTTACAAATTTTGATATAGAACGCGCACAATACGGTATCATATATATCGATGAAATCGACAAAATCGCAAGAAAATCACCAAATCCATCTATTACAAGAGATGTTTCAGGTGAAGGAGTCCAACAGGCACTATTGAAAATAGTTGAGGGAACTATTGCAAATGTTCCACCACAAGGTGGAAGAAAACATCCTTATCAAGAGTTCTTAAAAGTTGATACATCAAACATCCTATTTATCGTTGGAGGAGCATTTGATGGAATTGAAGAAATAATAAAAAGAAGAATTCAAAGCAGTGCCCTTGGTTTTAATGCACCTGTAAAAAGTAAAAAGGATATGAGGCTGGGGGAAATTCTTTCACACGTAACTCCAGAGGATTTAGTACAATACGGTCTCATTCCAGAATTTGTTGGAAGATTTCCTGTAATTGGAGCATTAGAAGACTTAACAGAAGATGATATGGTAAGAATATTGACTGAACCTAAAAATGCAATTTTAAAACAATACAAAAAACTATTCCTCCTTGATAACGTAGAACTCGAAGTAACCGAAGAAGCATTACGTGCAATCTCAAGAAAGGCTTTAGAGAGAGGAACCGGTGCAAGGGCGCTAAAAAGCGTCTTTGAGGAAGTTATGATCGACGTAATGTTTGAACTTCCTGATCTAAATAACATCGAAAAGGTTATCGTCACTGAAGAATGTGTAACTAACAAAGAAAAACCACAGCTTGTAATGAAGGAGTCAGCATAGATGATAGTTTTAGGTATAGAAACCTCTTGTGATGAAACATCAGTTGCAATTCTCAGCGATGGAAAAATTTTAAGTAACGTAGTTTCTTCACAAATAGATATTCACAAAAAATTTGGTGGTGTCGTGCCAGAAATTGCGGCAAGACACCACCTTTCTAATCTTCCAATAGTATTTAAAAATGCTATAGATATGGCGAATATATCCATTGATCAAATTGATTTAATCTCTGTAACATATGGCCCTGGCTTAATTGGAGCACTTCTTGTTGGAATATCCTTTGCAAAGGGGCTTTCTTTAAGATTAGGCAAGCCATTAATTGGTGTAAATCACATCGTTGGACATGTATTTGCAAACTACATAACATATCCACATCTTAAACCACCATACATTGTTTTAATGGTATCAGGAGGTCACACTGAAATTTTATTAGTTAAGCAAGATGATGAAATAGAAGTACTAGGAAAAACTGTTGATGATGCAGCAGGAGAAGCATTTGACAAAGTGGCAAGGATACTTGGACTTGGGTATCCTGGTGGCCCAGAAATTGATAAATTATCCAAAAACGGTGATGAAAATAAATTTAATTTTCCAAGGCCAATGATGGATTCTAAAAACTATAACTTTAGTTTTTCTGGATTAAAAACTGCTGTGTTATACACCGTACAAAAATTTGATAAATACAATATTCCAAAAGAAGATATTGCCGCATCTTTTCAAAAGGCTGTCGTTGAGATACTTTTAAAGAAAACATTCAAAGCTGCAAAAGATTCAAATGTAAATACCATAGTACTTGCAGGCGGTGTTGCTGCCAATTCATATCTTAGGAAAAAAGCTCAAGAGCTATCAGAAAAACAAAACATTAAAGTTTTAATCCCACCTCTTGAATTTTGTACAGACAATGCAGCAATGATAGCAATGGCAGGATACAAATTATATAAAAAAGGTATTTCTTCAGATTCAACATTAGAGGCTGTGCCAAATCTTAAGATTTAAAAAATACCATTTCTACTATAACACCTTTATCTTTCTCAGAAAGAATAACCAATTTGTCAGAGTATCTTTTCATATTTGGAAGGCCCATCCCTGCACCAAAGCCTAACTCTCTAACATGATCCGGTGCTGTAGAAAAACCTTCCTTCATGGCAAGATCAAGATTTTCTATACCTTTTCCCTTATCCTCAATCCTTACCACAATACTATCATCTTTTATAAAACAATATATTTCTCCCTCACTTCCACTATGAATTACTACATTTGCCTCAGCCTCATAAACACTAATTGCTATTTTTCTAACAAGTTTTTCATCTACACCTTTAGAAAGTAAAAACTTTTTCAAACTTGCAGCACCTATTCCTATCTGGTTTATATCATAATAATCTATCTTAAAATAAAAATCGCTCTCTTCTTTTTTTAAGTCCATTCCCAAAATTAGAGATTTTTCTGAATTTTGAAGCGCCCTTTCGCGTCTTTCATCATGAAGGTACATTATCCCTAGTTTCATTGCCACACTCTTTAATATATCATTTTTTGTAACTATTCCTACCAATCTGTGCTCATCATCTACCACAGGAAATCTTCCATATCCATACTTTTCAAAGAGCTCCATAACATCCCTAAGAGTATCGTTAACATTTACAACTACAACGTTTTTTGTCATTTTTTCCTCTACAAGTGCATTTAAACTATTTGCTTCAAGACATTTTATTATATCTTCTATACTTATTATTCCAACAACTCTCTTTTTGTAATTAACAACTGGCACACCGGAAATTCTTTTGAGCCTTAGAATTTCCTTAACCTGTGCAATAGTTCTGTTTGGCAGCACATAAATTACATCACTATTCATAAATTCCGAAACTTTCATATCCGAAAATATATGTTTTACTTTGTCAAACAAATCCATTTATATCAAACTCCTTTTAGCTAAAATCCTTAGGGAAAGCTTCCCCTAAGGAATTATTTTACTTCAAAAATATACTTAAATATCTCTAGATCTTTTCCAAAAATTACAGTTCCATTGTTTAGTATTGTATCATATGCACTTAAACTTCTCCAAAGTTCAAAAAATTCTGGATTAGTCTGATATGCAAGTGCATAAATTCTAGTAGCGCTTGCCTCACCATCACCTCTAATCTTTTCAGCCTGGCTTTGCGCCTGGGCTAATATAACGGTAACGTTTTTATCAGCTTCAGCCCTTATTTTTTGTGCTTCCTTTTGACCTTCTGCTCTAATTTGTGCTGCTATACTGTATCTTTCAGCCTTCATTCTCTCATATACTGCATTTACGTTTTCAGATGGCAAATCTGCATGTTTTACCCTAACATCTACTATTTCTATTCCAAAATTTTCAAGATCAGCTCTTGAAAGAGTTGTTACCTCTTTCAAAAAACTTTCTCTTTTGTCTGATATAATCTCATCAAAAGAGTGCTTTGCAAAGACATTTCTGATATTCGAGTATACTATATCATCTATCCTTGATTCAGCAAGACCAATTGTTTTCATTGTCTCTATAAATTTCTTTGCATCGACTATCTTCCATAGAGCATATGTGTCAACTATCAACGTCTTTTTATCTAACGTGATAATTTTTTCTGGTTCGATATCATATAGAAGTATTCTCTTTTCAAACTTTACAACGTTGTCTACAAACGGAGTTCTAAAATGTATTCCTGGTGTTGAATATGTATTTACTATCTGTCCAAACCTTAAGACTACAGCCTGTTGAGTTTGATCAACAACAAACATTGAAAGTGTTAAAAATATAATAGCAATCAGTAAAATTACTGATACCGTTATTATTTTGGCTTTCATTTTGTATCACCACCAATCAAATCGTTAACATTCAAGAGTTTTATTGTACCACTATCATCAAGAACAAAAATATTTTTTGTACTTGAAAATACCGATTGTAATTTCTCAAGGATCAATCTTTTTTTGGTTATTTCAGGTGCTATTTCATATTCTTTTAAAACGCTTAAAAACCTCTGTGTTTCACCTTGAGCCTCAAGTATCTTCTTTTGAGCATAAGCTTCGGCTTCTCTCAAAATCTTTTCTGCTTGACCTTGGGCTTTTGGAATAACATCATTTGCATACTTTGTCGCCTCATTTATAAACCTTTCTTTATCTTGTTTTGCATTGTTTACATCATCAAATGCAGCAACAACCTGATTAGGTGGTGCAACCTCTTGCAAATATACCTTGTTAATTAGTATCCCCGAATCGTAACTATCTAATATCTCCTGGACTTTTTCTGCAGTCTCAAGAGCTATTTTATCCCTCTCAACAGTTAAAACATCGTCAATAGTTCTTACTGCAATTCTTTCCCTTAAAACAGACTCTGTTGTAAACCTTACCAGCTCTTTGCCATTTATAACATTAAACGCAAATTTTACAGGATCCTTTATTCTATATTGTACTGCTGCTTCAACACTGATGATATTTCCATCGCCTGTTAACATCAGCGCTTCTTCATTTACAGTTCTGTATGAAATTTTTCCATAGCTTTCAATAGTCCTAAAACCTATTTCTTCCTTTCTAATAGTCTCAACATCTACTATTACGTGAGACTGGAATGGATAAGGAAGATGAAAATGTATACCAGGACCTGTCGAATGTGTATATTTTCCAAAAGTTTTAATAAGTGCAACTTCAGATGGACCAACTTGATAAATACCTGTTGACAAATAAATTAAAATGATAACTGCTAGAACAAGCCAACCAATTAATTTCTTCCACATCAAACCACCTCCAAATAAATAAATGGGGGATCTATTTCCCCCATTTATCTTAAAACTTAATAATTAAAATTCAACAAATTTATCCTTTGGCGCACCACATACAGGACATTTTTCTGGTGCTTCGTCTTCTACGGTATAGCCACAAACTGGACAGATATAAATTTTTTCTGCTGGATAATCCTCACCTTTTTCAACTAATTCTTTTGCTTTTTTGTACATATCCGCATGTATTTTTTCTGCCTCCAATGCAAAGTGCGTACTTCTAACAGCATCTTTTTCATCTTGAAATTCTGCAGCATTTTTATAGACTGGATACATCTCTTCAATTTCAAAAGTTTCTCCATCAATACAGCTTTGAACGTTATCTTTCATATCATCAGAAAGTTTTTTCAAAACTTTAAAATGATTCTTTGCATGAACATACTCTGCATATGCAATTGCTTTAAAAAGTTTTGAAAGTTTTAAAAGCCCCTTTTTTTCTGCCTCTTCTGCAAATATTAAATATTTCATATGCGCCATAGATTCACCTGCAAAAGCTGCTTCTAAAAATTGTTTTGTCATCTCACGCATACCTTTCACCTCCCCATTTGTTATTATATCATTTTTTCTCTATAAGGTTCAAATCACCAAGTTTTAAAAAGAGATTGTCCAAATTCTTTAAAAATGCAAGTCTATTCATTCTAATATCATCTTGCTTTGTCATAACAAAAACATTGTCAAAGTAATTATCTATATATGGTCTTAATTCAATCAAGTACTTTAGTGCTATATCAATGTTTAGATTATCTATTGCCTCAAGTATCTTTGGCTTTTGCTCTATGTACTTATTAAATAACTCTTTTTCTGCATCATCTAGGAACTTGGTACTATCAAATTCATATGAATCAAATTTGCTAGAAATGTTATGGACACGTTCAAATCCTGTAAGAAGGTGTTGAAATTCTTCTTGTTCTACAATGTTAATCAATGATTCTGCTACAAGTCTTCCATACAATGGTTTTTTCCAAAATCTTTTTACAGCCCTTGCTATATCGTACCTTGTATTTTGATTAAATAACTCATACCTTGTTTCAAAAAATTCAACAAGTTCATTTGGAATATCTTTTGAAAATAAACTTGCAGCAAATTTCGAAAGATTTTCAAGGTCAATATTGAAACTATATTTGACTATAATTTCAAATATGGTATCGGTTTTTTTCCTAAGTCCAAATGGATCTTTTGAACCAGTTGGAATATTTCCTACTAAAAAGTTTCCTACAATAGTATCAATTCTATCAGCTATTGCGACAACTGCACCTGTTAAACTTTCTGGAACATCTTTATAGTGTTCTTCTATTCCAATCGCAACTTTATAATCTTCTCCATCTTTTAGTGCATATATTCTTCCCATCGTCCCTTGAAGCTCAGGAAATTCATACACAACATTCGATGCAATATCTGCCTTACAAAGATGCGCTATTCTTAAAATCCTTACCTTATCTGAATATCCAATACTTAAATCATCGCACAACTTTTCTGAAATTTTTTCAATTCTTTCAACTTTATCCATTAAAGTTCCAAGATCCTTCTGGAAAATTATATCCTTTAAAGATTCATTAAATTTCTCCAATGGTATTTTCAAATCTTTTTCATAGTAATACCTTGCATCTTCCAATCTTGCATTTACAACTTTCTCGTAACCTTTCTTTATAATATCTATATTACCAGTTGGTGAGTCAATAAATGAAAGAAATTTATTGGTTATCTTTTCACCCTCATATACTGTAAATGACCTCTGGTGATGTTTAATAGTTGTAGTAATTAATTCCTCAGGCAATTTTAAATACTCTTTAGAAAAACTTCCCTCAACTACTTGTGGATACTCACAAAGTGTTACTACTTCATCTATTAAATCTTCATCTTTTAAAACACTGTAATTTGAAAGAATATCTTCTACCACTTTTTTTCTCTCATCGTGTAGAGCAATAACATTTGTATCTTTGAGCTTTTTAAAATAATCATCTATTCCATATATTTCTATAGGCTCGTCTTTAACAAATCTATGACCAAACGTCTTATTGTCCGCTTTTAAATCAAAAATTTCAAAATCCAAAACTTTTCCATTATATAATGACAAAATCCAGTGAGGAATTCTAACAAAAGAATAAGTTCCATTACCCCACCTCATCGGTTTTCTAAAACTTAATTTTGAAATAATACTTGGAATGTTTTCTTTCAAAATAACGTCTGAACTTTTTCCTTCTATCTTTTTTTCTATATATACATAGTTATCTTTTATTACAATATCTTCTAAAGAAGCCCCATTTGATTTTAAGAAACCTTCAAGCGCTCTTGTAGCCTGCTTGTTTTCATCATATGCAATATTTACAGAAGGCCCCCTCTTTTGGACAATTTTATCACCTTGTTTTTCATCGAGATCTTTTATATAAAATCCAAAACGCCTTGGAGCATAAAAAACTTTCAGCTCACCATATGATAAGCCTTCTTCATCCAAAAGTTTTGAAATCCTTTCATTCAATTGAACCAATATGTTCTCAACTTCTGTGGTTGGGAGTTCTTCAACACCTATTTCAAAGATGTACTCAGCCATTAATTTTCACCTTCCTCAAATTCTAAAAATCTTTTTGCACATTGCATAGCCATACTTCTTATATCTCTAATATAATTCTGTCTTTGTGCAACACTAATTGCATTTCTTGCATCAAGAAGGTTAAAGGTATGAGAACACTTGACTAATTGCTCATATGCCGGAAGAAATAGATTATTTTCTATCAATCTATTAAATTCTTCCCTGTATAATTCGTATAATTTAAACAACTTTTCAACATCCGCCATTTCAAAGTTATAAATTGAAAATTGTTTTTCGTTTTCTAAAAAGAGCTCCCCATATTTTACATCCTTATTCCACATAACATCATAAACATTATCTACACCTTGAAGATACATTGCTATTCTCTCTAAACCGTAAGTAATTTCAAGCGGTATCTTTTTCAAAGATATGCCTCCAACTTGTTGAAAATAAGTAAACTGCGTAATTTCCATTCCATCGAGCCAAACTTCCCAACCAACACCCCACGCACCAAGTGTAGGTGATTCCCAGTTATCCTCAACAAATCTTATATCATGCTCTCTAGGATTAATTCCCAATGCTTCTAGTGATTTTAAATAAAGTTCCTGAGAATTTTCAGGGTTTGGCTTTATAATCACCTGATATTGCAAAAATCTTTGCATTCTATTAGGATTTTCTCCATACCTTCCATCTGTTGGCCTTCTACTTGGTTGAACAAATGCAACTTTCCAATCTCTATTTCTTAAGACTCCAAAAAAGGTTGATGTATGAAATGTTCCTGCACCCATTTCCATATCATATGGTAGGTCTATAAAACAGCCATTTTGAGCCCAAAACTCATCTAATTTTTTTATCACATCTTGCAAATACACCGTATATCTCCTCCTTTATCTTCCAGGAACATATAAACTAAATGTTTTCATCAAATTATCTACCTTCATATCCTCTATATGAACAATCTTTGTTGGGTGAAATGATGAGCCTACACCATAAAATAAAAGATATACTTTGCCAGCCTTTCCTACAACAATATCAGCATCTGGTGGAACTATTATATCGTAATCCGTCATAATCTTTGGACTTTTAAAGTAATAGAATTTATACTTTGAAAGTCCGGGATAAATTTCTCTTGAAAAATACGTCTTTTTGTCATCTTTAACCGTAACCCAGCTAGGTTCATTGCCAACTACAAAAACCATGAAATATCCAGTTCCTGGCTCATCTTCAATATTATTTAAAATGTATTCTAGATCAGCTCCAAAATTTTTTAAATAATTAACCGAAAGTATGTATTTATCCAAAACCGAGTTTGGTCCAAATTTGCTTTCAAGATCTTTTAGTTTAACTTCGTAACCATTTAATTTGTTCTCAACAAATTTTTTCAAAGAATTATACTCATCTAAAATTTTTCTATACCTGAAAAAATTACCAAAAGCAAAAAAGACTGTGATTATAAAAAGTATTATTACCCCAAATACTAAAACATAAGGCCAAATACGCTCCCGTCTTCTTTTGTGAATCATAAAATCACCTTCCTTGATTTATCAACAAGTGCTAAAGACTTTAAAAGAAAACCAATCATAATCCCAAATATGAATGTTGATGTTCCACCATAGCTTAAAAATGGAAGCGGAATTCCGGTTACTGGCATTATACCTATATTCATTCCAATATTTTCAAAAACATGAAATACAAATGCTGATAGAATACCTACAGAGACAAGTCTCCAAAAATTATCTTTAAAATCTTTCATCTTACTAAACACTCTGATTATAATAACTAGATATGCTGCAAGGACTAATATACTTCCTAAAAATCCAAATTGTTCGCCAATTGCTGAAAAAATAAAATCTGTTTCCATTTTTGGAACATAATTACCATTCACAGCTGGAGAAATTAAATACCCTCTTCCAAGAAGTCCGCCAGAACCAACTGCATTTTTCGACATTATAACATTGTAGGCAGCTCCTTGTGCATATTTTTCTGGGTTTAAAAACGATAATATCCTTGCTCGCTGATAGTCTTTCAAAAAGAAAAAGTATATTATTGGAATAGCACCTATTCCACTTCCAACTATAGGTAGAATATATTTAAAAGATATCCCTGAAAACAAAAGCATTGTAAACCATACAAAAACATGTAACACCGACATTCCTAAATCCGGTTCCCTTAATATCAAAAATACTGGAACTGCTAAAACAAGAATCGAGAAAAACAAAGATCTTAAATCTTTTTTTACAAAGATAATTGATAACATAAGTATTAACGATAATTTTGAAAGTTCTGAAGGTTGAAAAGAAAGTCCAAAAAATCTAAACCATCTTATAGAACCATATACCCTAGTCCCAAAAATCAACACAGCAGCCAGTAAAACTACAGAAATTATATACAAAGGTATCACTAATTTTTTAATCAAATTTTCTTTAAGAAAATAAACAAAAATTGCTGCTCCTATTGCCAGCAAGTCCCAAAAAAATTGTTTAACAACCAAATATTTAGATACACTATATAGATTCAAAAGTCCAAAAACAATTAAAAAAATAACCGAAATTAAAATTATAAAATCAAATTTTTTGTTCTCTTTCATTCTATTCACCAAAGAAATTATATCATAAATTATAAAATGTATATATTTAACATTCTTTTAATAAAAGACTTATTGACAGAAAAAATATATTATGTTAAAATCTGACTTGCGAGGCGACGTGGCCAAGCGGTCAAAGGCGGGGGTCTGCAAAATCCCTATTCGTGGGTTCAAATCCCACCGTCGCCTCCAAAGTAAAGTGGGCTCGTAGCTCAGTTGGCAGAGCGTCCGGCTCATAACCGGATGGTCGGGGGTTCGATTCCTCCCGAGCCCACCAGAAGGGAGCAATAGCTCCCTTTTATTCTGAAAGCCCGTTCCACCTAAAAAGGTGGGACCAAAAGACCGAGGGAGGAGGTGCAAGAATGAGAATATACGAAACAATGTTTATCATCAAACCAGACATTGCAGAAGAAGAAAGAGAAAAGATTGCAAACGGTGTTGTAGAATTTTTGAAAGAAAAGTTAAACGCACAAATAGACAATGTAGACAGATGGGGAATAAGAAAAACAGCATATCCACTTAAGAAATACAACGAAGCAGATTACACGGTGGTATATTTCAGAGCAACCGGAGAAAATCTTAACGAGCTTGAAATGTATTTTAAAGTCAGACCAGAATTTTTAAGATGGCAAACATTTAGAAGAATCGACCTAGAAAAGAAAGAAAGAAAAACAGCAAAAAAAGTGGAGACGGTTGAAAATACCGAGAAGGTGGAAGAGTGAACTATAATAAGGTCGTCCTGGTTGGGCGGCTGACGAGGGATCCAGAAGTTAAACAAACAATAAATGGGACAATAGTTGCGACATTTACAATAGCAGTAAATAGAAGCAACAGAAGGGACAATGATGAAGTAGATTTTATAAGAATAGTTACATTCAGCAGATTAGCGGAATTCGTTCAAAATTATTTGACCAAAGGTAGACTAGTCCTTGTTGAAGGAAAACTAAGAATAAATAGATGGCAGACAAGTGACGGACAAAACAGGACTACTCCAGAAATTTGGGCAGATCAAGTTACGTTTATGGACAAGAAAGATGATGTTCCAATAGTACCGGAAGCTGAAAATGAAATTGAATATGACGAGTTGTTTGATAACAATGATAATGATGAACCGCCATTTTGATCTTTGAAAAAAGGAGGTAATATAAATGAGATATAGAAGAAAGAGAAAACCAAAAGTATGTAAGTTATGCCAATCAAAGGTAGAATATGTTGACTACAAAGATGTCAAACTTCTAAGAGAATTTTTAACAGAAAAAGAAAAGATAATTCCAAGAAGAATTACCGGAAATTGTGCAAAACACCAAAGAATGGTCAAAATTGCAATTAAGAGAGCAAGACAAATGGCACTTTTACCCTATGTAAAGTATTGACAGGTTCTTTGATATAAGGTATAATAGATACCGCAGCGAGCCAGCGTAGCTCAATTGGCAGAGCGATTGATTTGTAATCAATAGGTTGAGGGTTCGAGTCCCTCCGCTGGCTCCAAGTATAGGTGGTGAGGTGCCCGAGCGGCCAAAGGGGGCGGACTGTAAATCCGCTGGCAGAATGCCTTCGAAGGTTCGAATCCTTCCCTCACCACCAGATTTTTTTAATAGGAGGGAAGACGATGAGAATGCAAGTTGCTTTGAAATGCTCCGAATGTGGAAATAAAAATTATTATACGACTCGAGAAAAAAACAAGAAGGAAAAGTTAGAACTTAGAAAATATTGTCCAAAATGTAATAAACACACGAAGCATGTAGAGACTAAAGCATAAAAACGCAGGGGCGTAGCTCAACTGGCAGAGCACCGGTCTCCAAAATCGGGTGTTGCGGGTTCAAGTCCTGCCGCCCCTGCCAAATTTTTTTATGGGGGAGATGCCAGATGGAAAAATTAAAAAAATTTTTTAGAGAAGTAAAGACTGAAATTAAAAAGACACATTGGCCAAATAGAAAAGAGCTTTGGGGAGCAACAGGTGTTGTTCTGGTTATTTTGTTGGTTACCGGTGTTTACTTCTTTGCTCTTGACTTGATTTTCTCAGGCGCATTGAGTGCTTTATTTAAGTTTTTTTAATTTTTGAGGTGGTATAAATGAAAAAAAGATGGTATATTTTACAAACATTGGCGGGGTATGAAGCTACCGCCAAAGAGAATTTGGAAGCGAAAATAAAAGCTCAAGGACTTGAGCATGTTATTTCTAGGGTACTTTTACCCGAAGAAGTTGTTATTGATGCTTCTTCAAAATCATCTGAAAGACACATCGTCTCCTTAAATGCTAAAATTCTTGTATCAAATGGTACTTTAGTTAAAAAAGGTGACGTTTTAGCTGAAGAGCCAGCTATAAGGGTTAGAAGAGATGGCATTGTAACTGATGTAAGAAATGCCAAAAAGGTTGTTATAGAAACTGAAGATAAGAAATTTACCAAAACATATGTTATTCCTCAGAAAAATAAACCAATTACAGGACTTAAAATTGGTGGACACGTAAAGCAAGGAATGCCACTTTCCAGTGATGAAGAAATTATTTGTGAAATAGATGGAAAAATTATTCAAACCGAAAATATGAAAAGAATTGTTGTAAGAAATTCAATTAGTGAAATAGATGTATATGTTGTTCCAAATGAAACATTTGTTTCTACCATTAAGAAAGGAACACAGGTAAAAACTGGGCAGATACTAGCTGAGCCAAAAAAGGTTACCGCAAAAAGTTCTGGGAGAATTGAAATCATAGATTTTCCAACAAAAAAAGAAATAAAGGTTCAAAAAGTAAAGGTTAGAAAGCTTTTCCCGGGTTATCTCTTTGTTGAAATGATCATGAATGACGAATTTTGGCATTTTGTTAGAACCGTTCCTGGAATTATAGATTTTGTTTCCTCAGGCGGTAGACCAATTCCAATTAATGATAAAGAAGCAAAAGTTCTATTGAGACTTGCTGGCATTGAAGAAACACCACAGGTAGAAAAAGAAAAAGAAATAAAGATTGAATTTGATTTCGAAGTAGGAGACTCTGTAAAAATTGTTTCAGGCCCATTTGAAGGTTTTGTTGGAAGTGTAAAAGAAATTAATCCTGAGCACAATGAATTGAAAGTTTCTGTTACCATTTTTGGTAGAGAAACACCAGTCACTGTTCATACCAGTGAAGTTGAAAAAGTTTGATATACTTGTTACCAAGTGGGAGGGTTAACCCTATAACCACAAGAAGGAGGTTGTATTATGGCAAAAAAGGTAGTTGCACAGGTAAGATTGCAACTTGAAGCAGGAAAAGCTACTCCTGCACCACCAGTTGGTCCTGCATTAGGTCAACGTGGTGTAAACTTAATGGAATTCTGTAAGAAGTTTAACGCAGCGACTGCTGATAAAGCAGGTATGATAATTCCAGTAATTATCACAGTATACGAAGATAGGTCATTTACATTTATTACAAAAACACCACCAGCATCATTCTTGTTGAAAAAAGCAGCAAAATTAAACTCTGGTTCTCAAGAACCAAAGAGAAAAATGGTAGGAAAAGTTACAAGAGACCAAATTAAAGAAATTGCAGAAATCAAAATGAAAGATTTAAATGCAAATGATATTGAAGCGGCCATGAAGATAATTGAAGGAACCGCAAAAAGTATGGGAATTGAGGTTGTAGACTAATAAATTTTAGGAAGGAGGAGGCAAAATGCCGAAGCACTCCAAAAGGTATAATGAGGTAAGAAAACTTGTAGACAGAAACAAAGACTATGACTTAAACGAAGCAATCGATCTTGCTAAAAAAGTTGCAACAGCTAAATTTGATGAAACAGTTGAACTACACATAAAAACAAACATCGATTACAGAAAATCTGACCAACAAATTAGAAGTACTATTTCATTGCCACATGGTACTGGTAAAGAAGTTAAGGTTTTGGTATTTGCAACTGGTGAAAAGGCTGAAGAAGCAAAAGCAGCAGGTGCTGATTATGTTGGTGCGGAAGATTTAGCTGAAAAGATACAAAAAGAAAACTTCTTGGATTTTGACGTTGCAATAGCAACACCAGATATGATGAGAGTAATAGGTAAACTAGGTAAAATTCTTGGTCCAAGAGGCTTAATGCCAAATCCTAAAGCTGGCACAGTCACAAATGATGTTGCTTCAGCAGTTAAAGAATTCAAAAAAGGTAGAATGGAAGTCAGAACCGATAAAACCGGAAACTTACATATTCCAGTTGGTAAAGCATCATTTGACAACGAAAAGTTAAAAGAAAATATAAAGTCAGCATACGAGCAAATATTGAATTTAAAACCAGCAGGAGTTAAAGGTAACTTTATAAAGAAAGTTGTCCTTTCAACAACAATGGGACCTGGTATAAAAGTTGATCCTGCAACATTAACACAATAAAGTAATAAAATCTCCCTTTCAACTTTGAAAGGGAGATTTTTTATTAAATTAAAGATCTTCGCCAAAAATGATTATTTTAGTATCTTTATATAATTTTTTTACTATGCAAAAAAAAAAATGCTCCACCCAAGATGGAGCATTTTTTATACATTAATATTTATCTTTTACCTTGGAGCGGGCGACGGGATTTGAACCCGCGACCTCCTGCTTGGCAAGCAGGCGCTCTACCACTGAGCTACACCCGCATACTTTCTTCTTGGTGCGAGAGGTGGGACTTGAACCCACACGGGCGCGAGCCCACTGGATTCTAAGTCCAGCGCGTCTGCCAATTCCGCCACTCTCGCCCCTCTGGTGACCCGGGCGGGATTCGAACCCGCGGCCCCCTGATTAAAAGTCAGGTGCTCTACCTTCTACAAAACTACAAAAGTAAATTATTCTTTAATTTTTGTTTTTATCTTTGTACATCATTTCATCTGCTATTCTAATAGCATCTTCAAACCCTTTATCCAACATACAGTAGCCAATTGATACCCCAACATTCACATCTTTATCTTCTACATTAATATTTCTTGATACATGTTCTTTAATTCTTTGAATTAATTTTTCTAGACCTTCTCTAGTTGAATTTACTAATATTATAAACTCATCTCCGCCATACCTTATTATTAGATCATCACTTTTTACTGTATTTTTTAATCTCCTTGAAATTATTCTTAATACTTCATCGCCAACAAGATGCCCAAAACTATCATTAACTTCTTTAAAATTATCCAAATCCAAAAAAATCAAATAATTATACTTACTGTTATCAATATAATCTAAAACTGCTCTATTGTATAAACCTGTCAATAAATCAATATTTTTTTCTTCTAATCTTTCTTTAACTCTTAAAATATTCAAAATTGGTTTTGATAATTCTTCAGTGATTATATCAAAAAGAATTTTATCAATCTTTTTCAGTCTTTTCTTTCTATACCAATCAACATTTAATATTGCATAGACCTCTCCGTTATAAACTAATGGAATACCGCACCACGATCTTGTATCTATGCCTTTAACTTCTTTCCAATACTTTGTTTTCAAGACATCAGAAATAAAATAATAACGCTTTTTGGAAATAACTTGATTTAGATTATACGGCGTATTATTTTGAAAAAGCTCTCCCAGAACCTCTAGAGGCTTATCATCCAAATTATAGTTCCAAACAATAAATCTCCACTTTTTTTCTTTTGGAGTTAAAAGAAGGGACCAAGATTGAGCTTCTAAAATCTCAACTATAAAATCAAATATTTCCTTTAAAGTATCTATAGTATCATCTTTATCGTCATATTTATTAAAAATCTTATACCCTCTATACAAAAAATTCTTTTCAAAAGCCTTTTTGCATGAAAAATCAAAACAACCGACTTTTTTCAAAACTCTTAAATTTCTCCAAAAATAGAGAAATAAAATTAGCAAAAAAAATGCTAAAATAACAACAAAATATATCATTTTTTACTCCTTTCTATTTATCTAGCAAATCTTTATATACTCCTGGACTAGAATCTGGAATTTCAATTGCTCCAACTACTTTCTTATAATATTCAACAGGTCCCGCATCTCCAATTATAGCGTATGCATAGCCTACATTAAGCATATCCTGTAACGCTCTTAAAAGCAAAGCTTTACCAATACCTTTCTTTCTATATTCTTTTAAAACCCCTGTTGGTCCAAAAAAACCTCTTAATGTCGTGTCATAGCATGCAAAACCAACAATATCTTTACTTTCTTTTTCATATGCAATAAAAACGGATATTGGATTTCTTGAAAATGCAACATCAACTTCACTTGCCCAAAGTTTTCCAAAATTTTTTAAAGCCCATTCTACAACATGAATCTTTTCAGGACCAATAGGTCTTTTTATAAGAATATTTTCTGGTAAATCGTAGCTAAAATCTAAATCATATAATTTGACAATTAAATCCGACATGTTTTCACCTCATTTCTACATTCATATTATATAACAAATTATGTTAAAATTAAAAAAATGACAAAAAAGGGGGATTAATATGCATTTATCTATGATTGTTGTTACAGACATATTTGGAGGTTTTGCCATTTCTGAATACGATAAAATAGAGTGGGGATCTAAAGAAGATAAAGCGCACTTTAGAGAACTTACATCAAAGATCGGAACAGTAATAATGGGGCGAAAAACGTACGAAAGTATTGGTTTTCCTCTAAAAGACCGCTTAAATATCGTTCTTACAAGTAAAAATTACAAAAATTCAGAAAATCTTATTTTTTTAAATGAATCACCAATTCAAGTAATAAGATTTTTGGAAAAAAATAAAATTAATGAAGCTGCAGTTATTGGTGGTAAATCAGTTTTCAAGCAATTTTTTCCATATATTGATAAAATTTATATTACAATTGAACCAATTACTCTTGAAAATGCAGAAAAACTTTCTTTTCCATATCAACAATTCAAGTTAATTTCAACTAATATTTTAAATGAAAAAGGAACCATTCTCCTAGAATATTCAAAATTACAATGAAAATCTTTACATTATACTTGTCATTTTTCTATAATAATGATAATATAATTTTGATTAATATATTATTTCTTTATTAAAATATTATGTGGGGGAAAAATGAAAAAACTCGTCTTCTCTATTCTTATATTTATACTATTATTCCTTTTTCTAAATCAAATAGTCAAAGTAGACGGTATACCATTAAACGATATTAACCTACCATATACTACACTTAGCAAACCTTCAACAATTACTTTGTCAACTACTATTAAAGTTGACAAGCTTTATAGTTATCTCTTTTTTGGAAAGGTTTCCGCAAGCAAGATTAAAATTCTTGTAGAAAATGATGAAATATTTGAGCTTGGAACAGTTTCAGGAAATTTATGGCCCAAAGCAATTGTTGTAAAGATCCCAGAAAA
>NZ_JAIHAP010000105.1:0-5099 GCF_020054775.1 Thermosipho sp. (in: thermotogales)
CGATGTTGTTGAATTTGATAGAGAATTTCAAAAAGGTGAAGAAGAAAAAATAGTTTATAACTACAAAATAGAGATTTTAGATGTTTACAAGAGAATTCTTCCTGAACTTACCGATGAATTTGTAAAGAACAATTTGGCTGAAATGCATTTAGAAACACTTGATGAATTGAAAAATAAAATTTTAGAAGAAGGTACAAAAATATACGATGATGAAATAAAGCATTCAATTAGAGAGCAAATTCTTGCACAACTTCCAGAAGCAACAGAATTGTTTATTTCAGAAAAAACGATTGATTATGCAGTAAGATTGATTGTAAACAACATGAAAGAGGAAGGTAAATACGAAGAGTACGTAAAAAAATACGATAGTGAAGATAAGGCTAAAGAAGCAATTAGAGAATACTATGTTAGCGAATTGAAAAAGGAAGCAGCAATTGAAAAGATTGCTAAAGAATACAATATTGAAAGAAAAGCAACTGATGAAGAGCTTGAAAAGTATGCAGAAATTCTTGCTCCATATTGGGGTATTAGTGTTGAAAGAGCTAAAGTATTAGTTAAAGAAAGAGCAGAAGTAAGAAATGAAGTAGAAAATATGATTTTTGTTGATAAGGTTTTAGATAAGATTTCAGAAAATGTTGAGAGGGAAATTGTTGATATAAACAAAGAAGGTGGCGAGGATGAAGGAAATAATTAATCAGTACGTTCCAATGGTTGTTGAAAGCAACGGAAAATATGAAAGAGCATACGATATATACTCAAGACTTCTTAAAGATAGAATAGTATTTTTAGGAAGTGCAATAGATGATCATGTTGCTAATTTAGTTGTAGCCCAGCTTTTGTTTTTAGAAGCGGAAGATCCTGATAAAGATATTCAGCTTTATATAAATTCACCTGGTGGTTCTGTAAGTGCAGGGCTTGCTATATATGATACTATGCAGTATATAAAATGTGATGTTGCTACAATTTGTATAGGGCAAGCAGCATCTATGGGAGCAGTTTTGCTTGCTGGAGGTACAAAAGGAAAGAGATTTTCTTTGCCTAATAGTAGAATAATGATTCATCAACCACTTGGTGGAGCAGAAGGTCCTGCAAAAGATGTGGAGATAATGACAAAAGAGCTATTAAGAATAAAAAATAAAATTAATGAGATATTAAGTTTTCATACAGGTCAACCAATCGAAAGAATTGAAAAAGACACAGATAGAGACTTTTTTATGACACCTGAGGAAGCTTTAGAATACGGTTTGATAGATAAGGTTATAAAACCGGAAGATAGAAAATGATTTATGGTATAATGTAGATGATAAGGATTTTTTGAAGGAGGTAAAAAAATGTCAGGTCACAACAAGTGGGCAAATATTAAGCACAGAAAAGCTGCCCAAGATGCGAAAAAATCAAAGATTTTTACAAAGTTGATTAGGGAAATTATAGTTGCTGCTAAAGAAGGTGGGGGAGATCCAGAAACAAACCCAAGATTAAGGGCAGTCTTAGAAAGAGCAAGAGCAGCAAATATGCCTAAAGATACAATTGAAAAGTCAATTAAGAAAGGTACCGGAGAATTAGAAGGTGTAGACTATCAAGAAATCATATATGAGGCATATGCTCCAGCTGGAGTGGCACTTTACATTTATGCAATGACAGATAATAAAAATAGAACTGCTCAAGAGTTGAGACACCTTTTAAGTAAACACGGTGGTTCATTAGCAGAAAGTGGTTCAGTTGCATGGCTATTTGAAAGAAAAGGAATCATTGAAATTCCAAAAGAGAAAATTGCTGATTTTGAGGAATTTGCAATGGTTGCAATCGATGCTGGTGCAGAAGACATAATTGAAGATGATCCAATTCAAGTTATTACAGCTCCAGATATGTTAACTGAAGTAAAGGATAAATTAGCAGAAAACGGTTTTGAAGGTGAGGCAAAAGTAACATTTATTCCAAAAAATACCGTTAAAGTAACAGGGGCAGATGCTGAAAAAGTATTGAAATTGGTTAGTGTTCTTGAAGATAATGATGATGTACAGGAAGTATATGCAAACTTTGAAATTGATGATAAAGAACTTGAAGAAATAATGTCAAAACTAGAAGGATAAGATGAAAAAAGTTGTAATATTTTTCTTTTTATTTCCTCTAACAATTTTTTCAAATATTTTAGGTTTTTGGGTTGATCCATTTAATGCATTATATGGATTTAGTATAAGTCAAAATATAGAATTTTGGAATATAAAAGCCCTGCTTCGTTATGATTTGCCTGTTAATTGGGAGCAGGGCTTTCCATTATTGAGACCAGAACAATTAGATATAAATTTTGAATTATATTCTGAAACATACTCGGTTGAGTATGGTTATTTTCATAAGAAGATACCATTTTATGTAAGTGTAAATCCTTATGAAAAAAATTTAAATATTGTTTGGGGATTTACTGGATTTTATGGCAATTATAGTTACTTTAATAGCGATATTTTTGATTTTATATTTAACGAAGATATGTACGGATTTGCATTAAAATATAATGATTATAGATTCTTTTTCGAAAATAGTACAGAAAATATTTTGGGGTTTGAATATAATGGTATAGTTGTTTATTTCGATAGATTTGGTTTAGAATTTGCATTAAATATTAACAATGAAAATATGGGATTTTATTTTGTACCGGTTAATGGAAATTTTGGTTTTGTTTTAAAAGATAATGAAAATTTTTTGTTTTTAAACGATGATGAGGTAAGTTTTAATTGGAAATGGGGTGAAATATATGTCGTTGGAGGATTTCAAAAAGAAAAGAGACAGTTTTCAATTGAATTCTCTATCTGGTAATACACAAGAATTTTCAATGGAAGAATTTAACTGGTTTTTAGAAGTTGTGAAAAAAGATTTCAATTTTGATCTTACAGGTTATAAGCCCCATAGAGTTAAAAGAAGAATAGAGATGTTAATAAGAAAGTATGGTTTAAAGTCATACAAAGAGTATTATGAGCTTATAAAAAAAGATGAAAAAAAGAAAGATGAATTTTTTGATAGGATGACTATAAATGTTACTGAATTTTTTAGAAATCCAGAAAAATGGTGGGAACTTAGAGATAAGTTTATACCTCAACTTTTAAAGGAAAGTGGCTCAAAGTTTAAAGCTTGGAGTGCAGGATGTTCAACAGGGGAAGAACCATACTCTCTTGCAATACTTCTTGAAGAACTAAAGGCACCATCTAGTGCAAAAGTTCATGCAACAGATATTGACATCGGTGTTCTTACTAAGGCAAGAATGGGTGAATATGAGGAAAGATCATTTGTAAGTACTCCGCCACAATATTTAAAAAAATACTTCGAAGTAACAAGTAGAGGAACATACAGGGTAAAACAAAATGTGAAAAATAGAGTGATTTTTAAAAGGCACAATCTTCTCCAAGATAGATTTGAAACTGGATATGATTTGATTCTTTGTAGGAACGTTGTTATATATTTTGAAATGGAGACAAAAATGGAATTGTATGAAAAATTTGCAAAAGCTCTTAGACCGGGTGGAATATTATTTATTGGAAATACAGAAAGAATTTTTAATTACAGACAACTTGGATTTGAAGTGGCATCACCATTTATATACAGAAAACTGTGAGGTGGTTTTTTGTTCTGGCTTACTCTTGCTTTTGTTATTGATCAAATTACAAAATATATTGCAACAGAATATTGGAGATTTAATCCAACGCGGCTTTTTAACTTTTTTTATTTAACTTATGCAACAAACAAAGGTGTAGCATTTGGTTTATTTTCCAACTCTAAGGAAATAGTTATTTATTTAACGCTAGCAATTATTATTGGTCTTTCAATTATACCGCTTTTTAAAAGGTTAAATTTTTGGACAAATATGTTTTTGGGATTTATTATAGGAGGAGCGCTTGGCAACGTTGTTGATAGAATAAGATTTGGTTATGTTGTAGATTTTATAACCATGCCTTACTGGCCTACTATTTATAATTTAGCAGATTTTTTTATTTTAGTTGGTGGAATTGGTATAGGATTAGTACTTCTTTGGAGGAGAGATGTTGGAGATCAACGTAACAGCGAGAGAGAAAGGTTGGAGATTGGACAAATTCGTTCTGGAGAAAGCACCGAGTTGGATTTCAAGGACGTACATTCAGAAAGCGATAAAGAGTGGGGAGATAAGAGTCAATGATGAAATAAGAAAGCCAAGTTATAAATTAAAGCTTGGCGACGTTGTTTTTTTGGAATTTCCAGAAAAGCCTAAGGAAGTAGAAATTTTACCTGAAAATATTCCGCTGGATATTTTATATGAAGATAAAGATATTGTTGTTGTAAACAAAAGTGCGGGAATGATAACTCATCCGACTCCATCTTTTACATCTGGTACACTTGTAAATGCATTAATGTATCATTGCAAAGATTTTCAAGGAATAAGTGGAGAGTTGAGACCTGGAATAGTACATCGTCTTGATAAAGATACAAGCGGAGTTATCGTAGTTGCAAAAAATGATAAGGCTCATCAGAGTTTATCAAAGCAATTTAAAGATCGAGTAACCGAGAAAGTTTATGCGGCAATTGTAAAAGGTATAGTAAAAAAAGATTATGGAACTATAGAAGTTCCGGTTGGAAGAAATCCGGTTGTAAGAACAAAAATGGCCGCAGTTGATTGGGGTAAAAATGCACTTACATATTTTAAGGTTTTAAGAAGATTTAAAGATGCAACACTTGTTTTTGCATACCCTAAAACTGGAAGAACACATCAAATAAGGATACATATGAAATACATAGGTCATCCATTATTAGGTGATGAATTATACGGCAGTGGAAAAAAAGATGAAATTTATGGCGCTACAAGGCAGATGCTTCATGCGTTAAGACTTTCTTTTTATCATCCCACAACAGAAGAAAAAATGACATTTGTAGCTCCTCTTCCAGAAGATTTTAAAAGAGTTTTAAAGATTTTATCTGAAATTTATTGATTTTTATTGATAAAGTGCTATAATTAGACTATAAAGGCATTAAATGCCTTACAGACTGTTGACAAACTCCCGCTTCTAGTAGTAAAATTAGACTAGAAGCGGGTTTTATTCATTTTGTTGGCATTTTTTAGAAAAGATGGGGGGATAAGA
>NZ_JAIHAP010000106.1:0-5030 GCF_020054775.1 Thermosipho sp. (in: thermotogales)
AAGCATAAATAGTGAATCATTGTCTGCATGTGGAGGAGTAAGTATTGTAAAGACAAAATATCCTTTTTATAGAGCTTATATAGTAGCAGAAGATTTAACTGACAGAGCTAAACAGATATCAAGAAAAGAAAATGGTTCGTATATTGACTTTTTTATCTCTTCATCTGGTTGGAGTGGCAGTTTAGAAGATATTTTCAATAAACACTTATCTACTGTAAATGGCAAGCTCCATTTTGGACCCTATAGAATTGATTCAATAAATGATGAAAAAACAATAGAAAATTTGAAGAATATTATTAAAGAGTTTAAAAATATTCCTAAAAATAAAGTGATGAAATTAAGAGAAATACTATTCAAAGTTACAGATAAAGATAATGGAAAAATTTTTGTAGAAGAATTAAAAGTTAAAGGAATAAATCTACCACAGATAAAAGGAATGTATTATCATGAACAGATATGGCAAAACAGGGAGACACCATATTTTGATGCTATAGAGCTTATAGATTTTTATCCGGAGGGATTATTATGAAGATTAAAATAGACTTATTATCATATACGTTAACAGGTTCTGGGGAAGGTGCAGGAATAATTGATAGCGATGTAGTATTAGATGATTTTGGATTTCCCTATATTCCTTCAAGACGCATAAAAGGAGTATTGAGAGAGAGTGCTCAAGAAGTTTGTGATATTTTAGGTATAAATGATTATAAAATTGTTAACAGCATATTTGGGAAAGATGGTTTTACAGAAGGTAAGTTGCATATAGGTAATTTGTACATAAATGATTATAAGGAGATAAAAGAAGAAATTGAAAACTTAAAAAATGATAATGACAGTCTATATAAAAATTTTGTTAATTCGTTAAAAATTACATCTTATTATACAACTATAAGACAGCAAACTTCTATAGAAGAAGACAATGGAATTGCAAAGAAAGGCTCACTTAGGACATTTAGAGTTTTAAAACCTGGTCTCAAATTTGAAGGTGAACTATATGAAATAAACCCTTTAACTAAAAAAGAAAAAGCTATATTATACTTAGCAGTAATTAATCTAAAGAGAATTGGGACATCAAGAAATCGTGGTTTTGGGGAGATAAGATGCTCAATTGAAGGTATTGAATTTGACAACTTGGATAAAGCTATTCAAGATTTAAAAAATGGTATAGACAAAACAGAGGAGATTAAATACTCTGATTTAAAATTTCAAGGGAATAAAAGTAAAAATATAAAAATATTACCTTATAAGATAACTGCACTATCACCAATTTTAATAGCAAAAGAAATAGGTGAGCAAAACACTATATATACAGAAAAATATATACCTTCGACAACAATTAGAGGTTTATTTGCAAATAAATTTATAAATGAACTTGGTTTAGGTAAAATTGCACATAAGAATAACGATTTTTATAACATGTTCTTAAGAGGTGATATTATAGTAACTCCTGCTTATCCACTTAAAAATCATAGAATTTATTATCCAGCTCTATATTTGCATAAAGAAAAAGGAAAAGATTCCAATCCAGTATACAATATTTTAGAAGAAGTTCCTAACGATATAAAAACAAAACCATTGAATAGAATGATTTATTATATTGATGATAAAATATATACTTATGACATATCAACAACATTTTATTTTCACAATACAAGAGACAGAGTGAAAGGACATAGTACAGGAGAAGATATCTTTTATTATGAAGCAATAAATGAAGGAGAAGAATTTAAAGGATTTATTATAGGAGACGAGGGATATCTTGAAGGAATAAAAAATTTATTTAAAGAGAAATTTAATTCTTTTATTGGTAGGTCAAAAAGTGCCCAATATGGTTTAGTAAAAATAGAATTTGGCGATTTAAAAGATACAGATATGTTAGAAATTGAGGATAAAGAATTTATCATAGTAGCAATTTCTCCTATTATTTTACATAACGATTGGGGTTTTAGTGAGGTCTCTGAAAAGACATTAAAAAATTATCTAAAGAAACATTTTAATGATTGTGATATTATTGTAGAAAAAATTATTGCAAGAACTGAATATGTTGAAAACTTCGTAGGTATTTGGGGAATGAAAAATACTCGTGAATTAGCTTATTCACCCGGATCAGCTTTTAAAATTATAGTTAAAGGCTGTGATAACTTAGAAGAAAAACTAAATAATCTTTTAATATACGGATTTGGAGAGAAAACCGATTTAGGTTTTGGTAGAGTAAAAATATATTGGGATTTAAATGAAGAATATGACATGGATGGCGAAAAAGAAAAATTTAGGCATATATATCCTCAAAAGTCATATTTAATTATAAGTGATATTGTAAATAGAGAAATAAAGGAGTTTATAAAATATAAAGGCTTTGAAAGAGCAGGGAAGTTCAAAGATCAGAAAAAGATCTCTAACAATCTTATAGGGCGTATTGAAGGAATATTGTCAGAAACAAGTAATTTTGATGATTGGAGAAGAAAATTAAGCAAATTAGATAAAAAGCCTGCTGGTGAAACTTTAAAAGATACAAATTTATGGGATGATTTGTACGAATTAGATGTTTTTAATAATAAATCAAATAAAATTATATTTGATAATAGATTATCAGAGGTTATAAAAGATTTATCTCTGGATTTAGACCATTTTGAACTATCAAAAACATACTGGGTTAGTTTTTTAAGATATTTAAGACTGTTTAAAAAAACAGGAGGAGAAGAAAAATGATTGATAATTCTAAGCTTATAAGTACTATAATCATAAAAGGTGTTTTAGAAAATACTTCACCTTTTGTTATAGGAACAGGTAAAGGAGATATTATTGATATAGAAATTATAAAAGATGAGATTGGTAACCCTTATATTCCTGCGACTTCTTTTGTGGGGGCACTAAGACACCATATTTCGAAAAATTTTAAAGAAGAAGATAAAGAAATATGGGAGTATTTTTGGGGTTCTAAAAATAGAAATCAAGAGAATACTTTTGATGTTCAGAGCCATTTCATGGTTAGTGATTTAAAAATTATGGACAACCCCAAAGAGGACTTAATAACTGTCAGGGATGGTGTAGCAATAGATGAAAAAAAGGGAATTGCAAAAGAAAAAGCAAAATATGATTATGAAATAGTTAATAAAGATTTAGAATTTGAATTTAAAGCTGAAATTAAAATAAGAGAAAATTTTAAAGATAAGGAAATTGAGATTCTAAAAATATTAAAAACTATACTTACTGAGTTGGAAGCCGGGAAGGCTCAGTTTGGTGCATTTACCACTAAAGGATTTGGCAGGTTTAATTTAAAAAATGTTCGGATATTAAAATTTGATTTTCCAAAAGATGGAGTAAATTATTTGAAATTCTTGCAGCACGAGTATTTGCCAGAAGATAAACTTGATTTAAGCAAGATAGATATACTTCCTAAAAAAGATAATACTGATTGTATTATTAATGCGTATTTTTCCATAAAAAGCTCACTTATCATAAGTTCATATACAACAGATCCCGATGAGCCGGATAAAGTACATATAAAATACAATGGAAAAGAAGTTTTAACTGGAACTTCACTAAAAGGTGCGATAAGATCGAGAGCTTTTAAGATTGTAAACACATTATGTAAGAATAATCAAGAAGAAAATGATGATTTAAAAAAATTATTTGGCTGGGCTGATACAGAAAATAAAGAAAAGACTAAATACAAAAGTAGAATAATTATTGATGAAAGCAAAGTCAAGAATGTGATTGAAAAAGAGCAGACGAGAATAAAGATTGATAGATTTACAGGGGGGACAATATCTGGAGCTTTATTTCAATCTAAACCTCTTTGGCATAACGATGAAAATGTACAATTAAAAATAAAAATTAAAGATGCAAAAGACTGGGAAATTGGGCTTTTACTTTTAGTATTGAAAGACTTATGGAATGAAGATTTGCCTATTGGCGGAGAAAAAAATATAGGAAGAGGAATCTTAAAAGGTAAAAATATAGAAATTGAGTATAAAGGGAAAAAACATATTATTGGAAAATCTACCAATAATGACGAGACAAATAAAATAGTAGTTAATGATAGCGATAAACAGATATTAGAAGGTTTTGTCGAGGAATTTTCTAAAAAAGTGAGGGATTGGGATGTTAGATGATATATATAAAATTGAAGTAACATTCTCAAAAGTTAAAGCAAGGGATATGGATAATAATGATTTAAACTATGATGCATTTATTAAGGAAATAGGAGAAATACAAAATGGTTATGTTGTATGCTGGCTTGATTATGCAGTATTATTTGGAATAATACGAAATGGGGAAATAAAATTTTATAATAACGAATCACCTGATTTTAACAGATATCTTCAAAAATTGAGGATATTTAATGAAAATGAAGAACTATATATTTGGAGGTCAGGAAATAAATTTAAATTTAGATATAGAGAAGATCTAGATAGTAATAAAAATGGAGAGATGGTAGAATATATTGATGCAGATCAGGTAATGTATGGATCTAAATTTGAAATTAAAGATGAATTTATTGAAGTTTATGAAAAAAGAGGAATTAGATATATAGTACCGAAGGAATTTATAGGAAATAACTTAATTGATGATATAAACAATAATAAGAAAAGATTAGTTTTACATACGAGAAATTATATAGGATATAATGAAATTGGACAGGCTGGTTTTGTTGACAGTAGGTTTTTAAAAATATCAATTATTTAATATTTGGAGGTTATTATTATGGAAAAAGCTAAAATAAGTATACAGAAAACTAAAAAAGGGTATGATTATATATTAACTTTTGATGATGGAAAACCTTTAAAAGTGCATGGATTTAATTTGCCGCAAGATATTAATGGAAAAGAATGTGAAGTTGAAAGAATAAATGGATTACCCTCAAAAATTATAATTGATGGAATAGAATATACTAAAACAACTACTCAAAGTAATATACAAGAAAATAAGCAGACTGCTCAACAAAAAATAAAAAACGAGCCTAAACACAATAGTCAAATTAAGCTTTTTGCTAAAGCTCCTTATAATTTTATTCCATTAAATGAATG
>NZ_JAIHAP010000107.1:0-5003 GCF_020054775.1 Thermosipho sp. (in: thermotogales)
GAAGCATATAACCTCCCATGTGATGAGGAGTTAATTCAAAATATTGAAAATGCAATTTTAGATGCTTCCAAAGAAACAGGAATTGATCCACTTTTAATAACTTCCGTAATAATCGTGGAAACTGAGTTTAGAAATGTAATTGGAATGCATGGCGAACTTGGAATGATGCAAATAAAACCGGAAACTGCAGAATTTGTAGCAAATTTATATAAAATCTCTACTCCACAAGAAGGTTGGAATAGAATATTATGGGACTTTAAGCTAAATATAAAAATTGGTAGTTACTATCTAAAATATCTATACGACAAATTCCATAATATAACTGATGCAGTAAAACACTATAATGGAGGAACATACAAAGATCAATACGCACAGAAAATCCTCGCAAAGTACAAAGAAATGTTAAAGGTGGCAAGTATCAATGAACGAAATTCTTAAAGTAATAAATTTAAATTTTTCATACGGAAATTTTGGAATTAAAAATTTGAATTTAAATATAAAAGAAGGGCAATTTGTAGGGATAATTGGTCCAAATGGCGCTGGAAAATCAACAACACTCAATCTTATAGCTGGTTTGTTAAAACCATATTCTGGAAAAATATTACTTTATGATAAGGATATTAGAAAGCTTTCAAGAAAGTATATTGCATCAAAAATTTCTTTTGTTCGGCAGGAATTTAACCCCACATTTGAATTTAAAGTAAAAGATATAATTGAAATGGGAGCACTTCATAAAAAAACTAGCTTTTTCAATACATTCGAAGATTCAACAAAAATAAAAGAATGTCTTTCAATGGTTGAACTCTTAGGTTACGAAGACAGATACTTTTCCACATTAAGTGGTGGGGAACAAAGAAGAGTGTTAATAGCAAGGAGCATTTATCAAGAAACTCCTGTAATAATAGTCGATGAATTAACAGCCCATTTAGATATCTCACATGCAATTCAAATAGTTGAAATACTAAAAAAGCTTACTTTAAAAGGAAAAACTGTTTTATCAGCTTTCCACAACATCAATGTTGCCTCAAAATACTGTAACTATATATATGCATTAAAAGATGGAAAAGTAATCTTTGAAGGTGCACCAATAAAAGTTATAAATAAAGAAAACATTAAAAAGCTCTATGAAAAAGAATTCTATATTATTAACCATCCTGTACATAATTATCCCGTAGTTACCTTTTAAAGATTTACTAAAAGTTTTTCAAGCTTTTCATACATTTCTTCAGCATCTTCTTTCATCTTTTTATATATATTTGGATTTACTAACTCTTTAACTTTCAAGCTTGCATCAAATAAATCATGTGCAAAATGGCTTTTGTTACTAGAATATCTATTAAAAAATCTTCTGAATTTTTCATCGTTAACAGAAATAAAAGCTTTTCCCAAAAATGCTGAAACTAGCGCTCCATGGAATCTTTCACTGACAACAATCTTACTACTTGATATCTCTTCTATGATTAGATTTGAAAACCTTGAATTTAATCCTTTGATTGAAATATTCGATAATCTTTTAGCAAGTACCTCATCTTGAGGAGAAAATGGAACATACACTACTTCATTTATTCCCTGGCTTTTTAACGTTAACAAAAGCGGGACATAATTTTTTACTCTCCTTGGAATTATTACTGCCTTATTACTTTCTTTACTACTTTCCACTTTTATACTTCCTAATTTTCTAATACCTGGATCTGTACACAAAAAAGAATTTTTATTAAAATTTTTTGCATATCTATATGAAACCGGATCTCTTGCAAAAATGTATAACTTCTTACTTTCCAATAAATTTTTCATTAAAATTCTTGATGCATAATTATAAAAAGGTCCAAAACTATTTCCAAAAAATATCAAAGGTTTTCCAAACAAAAGGGCTGTTTTAAAGAGAAGGTAATAATACATAAAGCTTTTAAAGCTTGTCTTGTCTTGTAAAACCCCTCCCCCGCCGCATATTACAACATCAGACTTTATAATAGCTTTTATAACAGAAAAAGGATTAAATCTATTATATTCATTCAACTTTTTTTTCTCTTTTGGTAATAATTCCATAACTCTATAATTTTTTTCGATCAAAAATTCCTTTATACTTTGTCTCATAAGCTCGTCACCATAATTTCCATAGCCATAATATCCAATCAATAAAACATTTTTCAAGGAATATTACCTCCTTTTAGAGAATAATTTCTATGAAAAGTATATCATAACAGTGGGGGTATTTTATGATAAAAAACATAAATAATAAAGTCTATATTATTGAAAACGAACTAGCATCAAACAGCACTTTAATTATTGGAAAAAAAGGAAACATACTGATAGACACATCTTTATTTCCAAAAAAAGCTGAAAAAATAAAAGAGTTCTCAAAAGATATTTCTGGAAAAGAAATAACTCTTGTTATTAACACTCATTATCACCCCGATCATACATTTGGAAATTCTGCATTTGATTGTCCTATAGTTGGTCACTCCCTAACAAGAAACCTTATGGAACAAATAGATGAAAAATATATAATGCAACTAGAAATTGAAGATATAAAAATAGTTCCTCCAAACATCATATTTGATAACTTTTTTGAATATGAAGATGGAGTAAAATTAACTGTTTACCATGGTCCTGGTCATACACCAGATTCATCATACATCATAATAGAAAATGAAGATATTTTAATAGCTGGTGATACTGTTATAACTGACATCCATCCTGAAATAGTAAGTGATAGTAATTTAGACGTTTGGATAAATACACTTGAAAATCTTCCGCAAGTTTCTAATATTGTTCCAGGTCATGGAAAAATTGGAAATTTCGCAGACGTAGGACTAATGAAAGAATACCTACAAAAAATTAAAAATTTAAAAAACGGCACTGTAAGTTCTACTAGCTTAGAAAATGATCCAAATTTTACAAACAGAAAATATCCAGAGCTACTAAAATGGAGCCTTGAAAATTTATTAAAAAATACCCTCTAGGAGAACTAGAGGGTATTTTTTATGTTAAAATATATTAATAGGAGTGTGATTAAAATGACAATACAAAAAATTTTAAAAATGAAAAATAAAGAAAAAATTGTTATGGTTACTGCCTATGATGCACCAACTGCAAAAATCCTTGAAAAAGCAGGCGTTGATATAATCTTAGTTGGTGATTCTTTGGGAAATAACGTTCTTGGATATGATTCAACAATTCCAGTTACTCTCGAAGAAATGATAATACACCTTCAAGCAGTCAGAAGAGGTGCACCAAACTCGTTTATTGTAGCTGACCTTCCATTTTTGTCATATGGATATAGCATAGAAGAATCTGTTAAAAATGCAGGATTGCTAATTAAAAATGGGGCAAATGCTGTAAAAATTGAAGGCGGAGCACAAAACTGTGAAATAATCCAAAAATGTTTAAACATTGGCATTCCAGTTATGGGGCACCTTGGTTTTACTCCACAATCATTGAATATGTTTGGTGGCTATAAAGTTCAAGGAAAAGAAGAAAGTGCAAAGAAAAAACTTTTAGACGATGCACTTGCACTCGAAAATTGCGGGGTATTTTCAATTGTTCTTGAAATGGTAACTGAATCCATTGCAAAAGAAATTACAGAAAAACTCTCAATACCAACAATTGGAATAGGTGCAGGAAGATATTGTGATGGACAAGTTTTAGTGTTTCATGATATTGTTGGTCTAAATCCCGAATTTAAGCCAAAATTTTCCAAAATGTATGCAAACACTTTTGAAATTATGCTAAATGCAATCGAAAAATTCAAAACGGAAGTAAAAGATAAAACTTTTCCATCAAAAGAAAACGTTTTTGAAAAAGGGGGAAAATAAATTGAATATAGTTGTTGGAGTTACAAGCGGAATTGCAATTTACAAAGCTGTAGACTTAGTTAGCAAACTTAGAAAAAATAAATTTGAAATTGATATAATAATGACTGAAAATGCAACTAAAATGATTTCTCCGGTTGTTTTTTCAGCAGTTGGTAATTGTCCAGTATATACAGATACATTTAATGTTAAAAACGGATGGATTATTCATACAGAACTTTCAAAAAAAGCTGATTTATTTGTTCTTGCACCAGCTACAGCAAACACAATTGCCAAGATTTCTTCTGGAGTTGCAGATAATCTACTTACAACAACAATATTGGCATTGCCTGAAAAAACTCCAAAAATTTTGGTCCCAACTATGAATACTCGAATGTATGAAAATAAATTAACTCAAGAAAACTTTGAAAAATTAAAAAAATTGGGTTGGTTTATTGTAGAACCCGATAGTGGTCATTTAGCATGCGGTGATGTAGGTAAAGGAAGATACCCAGAAAATGAAAAAATTATTGAAGCAATATACTATATGCTTGAAGAAAAAAGATTATCTGGCAAGAAAGTTTTAGTTACTGCAGGGCCAACAAGAGAAGAAATAGATCCAATCAGATATATTTCAAATTACTCAAGTGGAAAAATGGGGTATGAAATTGCAAAAATATCAAAAAGAATGGGGGCATACACAACTTTAATCTCAGGACCAACAAATTTAACTCCTCCATATTTTATTGATGAATTTATAAAAATTAAAACTGCTCACGAAATGTACACTCAGGTAATGAATAAATTTATAGATTACGACATTATAATAATGACTGCTGCTGTAGCTGATTACACTCCAAAAGTAAAATCAAAAGAAAAAATTAAAAAATCAGAAAATAATTTTATTCTAGAACTTGAAAGAACAAAAGATATTTTAAAAGAACTTGGAAGAAAAAAACGCAGCAATCAAATTATTATTGGATTTGCAGCTGAAACAAGTAATATAATAGAATATGGTAAACAAAAATTGATTTCAAAAAATGCTGATTATATCATTGCAAATGATGCAAATAAAGTAATGGGAAGTGATTTTTCAAGTGCATTTTTAATTTCTAAAGATAAAGTAATACAACTTGAAGGGAGCAAAGAAAAAGTTGCAAAAGATATTCTTACTAATATTATTAACAATTAATACTTTAATTTTCCCTTTTT
>NZ_JAIHAP010000021.1:0-25719 GCF_020054775.1 Thermosipho sp. (in: thermotogales)
CCAATTGCAAATCCGTCAAAATTCATACTTGTTATTTCTTTAGCGCTTCTAAGCCTTAAATCTTTGAAAAAAGCACCCTGAACTATTCCAAATATTGCTTGATCAGAAAGTGAACGAAGTTTTTTTAAACTTCGTTCAGCCCAAAGACTTGTAAGTTCAAGCGCAACCACCGCATCTTGATGACTTATTCCAGGTTCTGCACAATAGTCAAAAGCCATTACTATATCTGAACCAATAGCGTGTTGAATTTCCATCGAAAGTTCAGGGGTAATCATGTGTTTGCTACCATCCAAAGGAGAACGTATTAAGACTCCATCTTCGGTAATTTTTCGACCTTCTCTTAAACTAAAAACCTGGAATCCACCACTATCGGTTAGTACTGGCTTTTGCCAATTCATAAAATTATGAATTCCACCATGAAATCTAAAAACATCTAATCCGGGCTTAAGGTACAAGTGAAACGCATTACCCAATATAATTTGCGCTCCAATTTCATCTAAAAGTTTTGGAGTCATTAATTTTACATTTGCATTCGTTCCAACAGGCATAAATGTTGGCGTTTCTACAACACCATGTGGAAGATAAATTCTTCCTCTTCTAGCATTTCCAGAAGTTTTTAAAAGTTCAAATTTCAAACCCATTCTCTTTAACCAACTCCCTAATAGATTTATAAATACCTTCTACTTCATTTTTTAATTCCTCAAGTTCTTCCTTGTATTTTCTTACAAATTCTTCATCTTTAATACTAGATAAGTTAATTAAAACATTATACATACCTATTCTGAAGGCTGCATATGCTAGCTCTGCAGAAGAATAAGCATCAGATATAGCATTTTTATTTCCATGTTTACTAGTTACTTGAGAAAACTTTAATACATTTCTTGCTTCTCTTGCAAGTTCAAATGGTATATCTGCAGCTTCCTTCAACGCCTTTTGCAATTTTTCGCTCCTTGTCGGATCATCTTTTGGAATCTTTATTGCTTCCATAACTTTATTAAAGGCCTTTATATCATTATATGCTAATTGCTGAAGTTTTTCTCTTGAATAGTTCATATTTTCTAAAACTTCTTCCATTACTTCCTCAAAATCGGCATACTTTTTCTTTCCTATAGTCAAATTTGCAACCATTTGATTTAATGCTGCGGCTAAAGCTGCTACAATAGCTCCGACCGCTCCTCCACCTGGAGTTGGTGTTTTATCTGCAACCATATCACAAAACTCTTTTAAAGTAGTTCTTTCAACATTCATTGAGACCACCCCCAACTTATTTAAAATTATAATGTTTTCTAACCGCTTTTTTTACTTTCCATCTGCAACTTAATCCTTTTGGAAATTCAACTAAATCACCAGGTTTAATTTTGTAAACTTTACCATCCTTTGTTTCAACTTCAATCTCGCCTTCAAGAATATAGCATACCTCTGTTTCATCATAATACCAATCAAATTCTGAAACTTCTTTAGTCCAAATTGGCCATGAAAAAACTCCTAATTTTTCTAACTCTTCTCTTGAAGGAGTTGTTATTTTTATTTCCATTATTACACCTCCCCATGATATTATATCATATATCTTGAAAGCATATAACTTAAAAAATATCCTAAAATAGCTGAAAATAAACCAAAAATCATATTTCCGCTTCCATGAAAACCTGGATAAATTGGGTAAAGTGAACCTATAACAAGTCCAAGAATTAAATTCTTAGAAAAATTTTCATATCTTTCAAATGCAAACTTCATGACAAGTGAAACTGCATAAATTCCCAAAAGAACACCTATTCCAAAAATTAGTAATATTCCTATATTTAAATTACTTATCGCACTGATAATATACTCATAAACTCCTAAAAGTAGTAACATCAAAGAACCACTTAATCCCGGAACAACCATAGCAGCTCCACCTGCAAATCCAGCAATAACTATTTTTAAAATAGATGAATTGGAAGAATGTGGTATAAAATTAGGGATTATAACCAATAATATACCCAATGTTAACGGAACTATACTTAATTTTACTTCCCTCTTTAAAAATAGAATTGAAGCAAATATTAATCCAAAGAAAAAACTGTACATATAAAAAGGAAAGTTTTGAAGGGAATATTCAAAAAATTTTGATAATGAAAATATTGAAACCAAAACTCCAAGTCCAACAATAATTAAAATCTTCAAATCCTGCCTTTTAAACTTAAGTACATTAGATATTGCAGAAATAAGTTTTTCATAAACACCAGCAATGACTGCCATTGTTCCACCACTAACGCCTGGAATAAGATTTGCTATACCTATTAAAATACCGGCAAAAAATAGCCTCATTATTACACCTCCTAATTTTTCCTCATTTAGCATTATAATATTAGTTCCAAAAATTGTAAATTGTCACTACTTGCAATTTTTTTATTTTATGATAAAATTCATATTGGTTACAGAATTGGAGAGGTGGCCGAGGGGTCGAAGGCGCACGCCTGGAGAGCGTGTGACGCCCACAAGGCGTCCGTGGGTTCAAATCCCACCCTCTCCGCCAGAAAACCGGGACTATATGTCCCGGTTTAGTATTTATATTATGAGGGGTGATATTATGAAAGAAATAGTTTCAAAAGTTAAAGAAATTGCCGAAAGTGCATGTAAAAAATATAATCTAGAATTATTTGATATTAAATATTACAACAAATCTGGAAAATGGTTTTTAGAAATTGTAATTGACAATCCACTTGATTATGTAAGTACAAAAGATTGTGAAAATATTTCAAGAGAAGTGGAATTTCAGTTAGACAAACTAGATATAATCCCTCAACGCTATTATTTAACTGTATCCTCTCCAGGACTTGATAGACCACTAAGAAGCATTGATGATTTTAAAAGATTTATAAATAACAAAGTAAAAATCAAATTGGAAAATGAAACAATAATTGGATATATAAAAGATGTGAAGGATTCAGTTATCTTTTTAGAAGAAAATAATAAAAAAATCAAAGAAATTAAATATAACCAAATCAAAAAAGCAAATTTAGAAATAGATATATAGGAGGGAAAAGTATGAATTTAGATTTTCTACAAGCACTTGAACAACTTGAAGAAGAAAAAGGTGTTAAGGTTGATGAAATTATACCTGTCATAGAAAAAGCTTTGATTAGTGCTTACAAAAAGGATTTTGGTGGCGAAAAGAATGTTGAAATAATTATCAATCGACAAACAGGAGAAATTGAAGCATACCAACTCCTTGAAGTAGTTGAAAATGTTGAAAAACCAAATTTACAAATATCATTAGAAGAAGCTCTTAAAATTAATTCAAGTGCAAAAATTGGTGATATTGTCAAAAAAAGATTAAACATAAAAAAATTTGGAAGAATTGCTGCCCAAACAGCAAAGCAAGTTCTTATTCAGAAAATTAGGGAAATAGAAAAAGAAAAACAATTTGAAAAATATTCAGAACTTGCTGGAAAAATAACTACTGCAGAAGTTGTAAGAGTTACAAAAGATTGGGCTGACATAAGAATCGGTAAATTAGAAACGAGACTGCCAAAAAAAGAATGGATTCCTGGTGAAGAAATACAACCAGCATCTCTAATCAAAGTGTACGTAAAAGATGTAAAAAAAGATAAAAAAGGGCCAAAAATATTAGTAACAAGAATAAATGAAGAGTTCATCAAAGGACTTTTAGAACTTGAAGTACCCGAAATAGAATCAAAAGTAGTAGAAGTAGTAAAAATAGTAAGGGAACCAGGAATAAGAACAAAAGTTGCTGTAAAATCAAATAATCCAAAAGTAGATCCTGTTGGCGCATGTATTGGTGAAGAAGGTATCAGAATAGCAGCAATATTGAAAGAATTAAATGGAGAAAAAATTGACATAATTAAGTGGTCAGATGATCCTAAAGAATTAATTGCAAGTGCATTACAACCGGCAAATGTTATAGAGGTTGAGATTCTTGATTATGAAAACAAAGCATCAAGAGTTATCGTTTCACCAAATCAATTATCATTAGCTATTGGTAAAGGCGGGCAGAATGCAAGACTTGCCGCAAAATTAACTGGATGGAAAATTGACATAAAACCAATTATGAATTTCTAAGAGGAGGAAAAGCATGTATATTGAGACTTTGAAAAAGGAATTGAAGAATAAAAAATACAGAATGACTCCGCAAAGGGAATTAGTCCTTAAAGTTTTTATTGACAACGAATCTAAACACCTTGGTGCTGAAGATGTTTATAGATTATTATTTTCCAATAAACATACAGTCAGCAAAGCAACTGTGTATAGAACAATCGATCTTCTTGTTGAATTTGGACTTTTAAGAAAAATTGATTTTGGCGATGGAATATACAGATATGAACTTGCTAAAAAAGAAAAAATGCATCATCATTTTATATGTAAAATATGTGGAAAAATATATGAAATTGAAGAAAAGCACCTTGAAATAATAAAAAAAGAATTGCTTTCACAGGGTTTTCAATTTGAAGATTTTGATTTCAAAATATATGGAATTTGTCCAAAATGTAGCAAAAAAGCAAAGAATAAAACTGAAAATAAAAAGTAAGTGATTATTCCACCATGAATCTTAGGAAATCTTGAAAAAATAACAGAAATAAACTCTATGAATTTTGTAATAGGAAGATTGATTTTTAAAATAAAATCGACTACTAACGAGAAATTTAAAATATAAAAGAAATATGCAATCATCAAGCTGGTTAATATAATTTGAAATGGAATAATAAGCACAAAAGTTCCAATTATTGAAAAAATATTTACATTTGAAAATAATGACAAAAATGGTGCGCAACCTAAAAATGCTGCAAGAGGTTTTAATTTGTTATTTTCAACACTTAATATACCAAACGTACTAAAAAAAGTCATATAAAAAGAAAGTGAGTACGCTAGAAAAGGCTGAAAAAATAAAAATAACAAACCAACAATACTTAAAATATCTATCTTTGACATTTTTGGAATTAGTTTTTCAAATAAAATTACCAAAAAAAGATATAAAAATGCTCTTAAAGAAGGCAAATTATTACCACAAGAAATTAAAAAAAGAAACGAAACCATTAAAGCAATAACTTTTTTTGATAAATCAGAAAGGCTAAAAAACGTTAAAACAGAAGTTAAAATGGCAAATATTAAAGAAATATGTAGCCCAGAAATGCTAAAAAAATGATAAAGTCCACTATCTGAATAAATTTTATCTTTTACTTTTCCACCAAAAAGTCCATAGTAAACTTTGCTATAATTTAATATTTTCTTACGAAAATTTTCTGTTTTAGTATATATATTTCTAACCAAAGAAAAATAGGGTGAGACAATCACCCTATTTTTATCTAATGTTACTTTTGGATATGAATATTTCTTTGCATCAAAAGGTCCATAATAGTAAACAATATCTCCCAATGGTATCTCCTTATTTACTCCAACTAAAACATTTAATTTTTTCCATTTATCGTTATAAAATATATCTCCTTTAACAAGAGAATAGCTGTCATTTGTTTGAATCACCCTACCAACAAATTCAAATTCACCATTAAAGTTTACAACTGATAAAATGTTAAAAGCAAGAAAGAAAAATAAAATCCAAAAGCACTCTCTCTTTTTAAAAAACAAAAATGGTAAAAAAATCACAAACTTTGGAAAAGAAAAAACAGGGGCTATCAAAGCCCCTAATATTGAAGATAAAAAAATGAGGAAATACATAAATTATGCTCCATACTTCTCCAATCTTCCAGCATATGCAAGGGCAAGAGGCATCACATCAACTGCATGGATTGTTCCAAGGCTTCCTCTTGCACATTCAAACTCATTAAACAATTTTGAAAGTCCTCTTCTTGTATTCTTTGCATAAATCATTAAAGGAACTGGATGGAATGAATGTCCTTTCATGACACATGGTGTTGAATGATCACCAGTAACTATTAAAACATCCGGATTTAATTCTAAAAGTATTGGTAAGAATTTATCAACTTCTTCTATAACTTTTACTTTCGAATCAAAGTTACCATCTTCACCATATGAATCGGTCTTTTTTATGTGAACATAAAAGAAGTCATATTCATTCCATAGTTTTTTTACAGTATTAAATTCATCTTCAATAGTTTGACCTGCCTCTACAACTTCCATGCCAACAAGTTTTGCAAGACCCTTATACATTGGATATACTGCAACTGCTGCAGGCTTTAATTTGAAAACATCTCCAAATTTTGGCATATCTGGGTGCTTTGAAAAACCTCTCAAGAGTGCAAAATTCATTTTTGGTTGGTCTTTCAACACTTCTTTTATTTTATCAAGTAAAATGTTAACTATTCTTTCTGACTTTTTAGATGATTCATCTAAAGCCTTTGTATACTTTATAGGTTTCCCCTCTTTTTGAGGATCCGCATCCTCTAATTTATCCATTAATCCTTCACCTGTAAATTTAACAACAAATCTATGTTCTTTTCCAGGATAAAATGTTATCTTTACATCTTCTATTTCTTTGATATTTTCATTTAAAATTTCTACAACCTTTGCACTTTCTTCTGAAGATGGCCTTCCTGCTCTTCTGTCAACTATAATATCTCCATCAATAGTTGCAAAATTTCCACGAGCAACCAAATCATTTTCACCAACTTCAACATTGATTCCAAGAGCCTCTAATATTCCTCTACCAATTTGATATTTTAAAGGATCATATCCAAATAATCCCAAATGACCTGGTCCACTACCAGGAGTAATACCAGGAAGAACTGGAATTGTTTGACCTAAATCACTCTTTTTTGCAAGAGCATCTAAATTTGGCGTGTTAGCCTTTTGAAGAGGGGTTAAACCTTCTTCATTTGGAATATCACCAATACCATCCATAACCAATAAAACAATTTTTGAAGTATTAGGCGAAATTAATTCACTAATAACTTTTTGCCTATCAATCATTTTTTCACCTCCGTTTTTCTTCTTAGTAGAATAAACATGATAATCCCTAAAATAATTAAAATAAGACTTACCAATTGTGCCACTCTAATTTTACCCCAATATAAACTATCTGTCCTCAATCCCTCAATCCAAAACCTATTTGCAGAATATAAAATAAAATATAATGCCGTTGTTTCACCATTTTTTTTCTTCCACTTCAAATCATATTTGTACAAAAACAAAAATATCAAAAAATCAAATATACTTTCATACAAAAACGTAGGATGAAAATAAGAATAATTTTCATATCCAACCATTCTATTTTCGGGCGGGACAAACATCTTCCATGGTAAATTAGTCGGCCCACCATATGCTTCATAATTAAAAAAGTTTCCCCATCTTCCAATTGCTTGACCTAAAGGTAATACACTAGTTAAGAGATCAGTCCCTTGCAAAAAAGTAAAAGAACAATTTTTTTTCAAGCGAGTATACAAAAAAGTTGAAACAATTGCACCAATAACGGCACCATGGATTGCAAGTCCACCATGCCAGATCTTTATAATCTCTGAAGGATACTTTGAATAAAACTCGTCCCACATAAATATTACATAGTATGTCCTTGCACCAACTATAGATGACAAAATCCCCCAAAAAACAGCTTCATCTAAATCATCGGGGTTAATATCAAAATATTTCAGTCTTCTTCTTACAAGATAATACGAAATAATTATTCCCGTAACTATTAAAAAGCTATACCATCTAAGCTCAAAAAAGCCAAATTTAAAAATGTATCTTTTTAATATTATTTCTCCGGAAAATACTCCTTTGAGAAAGAAAAACATTCCAATTATAAGACAAATAAAGATTAAGGTGAGAACTAATTTTAAAGATTTTCCCAATTTTTCTTCCTCCTTTTATCTTTTTCGTATAAATTAGAATAAATATAGCTTATATTTGAAAGTTTAGCTTTTATTTCTTCAGGAAATTCTACGTACCTCCAGAATATTTCTCTAATTTCCTTTTCAAGTTTTTGAACACCATTTGATTCCTTCAAAATCCAAAGTATATATCTTTTCACAAAGAATTCATCAATTCTCTCTCTAATTTTATTATCCATTAAATAATTGTATATTTCTCCTGTTAAGCCCTCTTCCATCCAACGTCCAAATGCTAATTCTTTTGCGGCCTTTAACCTGTAGTCTCCCAAAGCACTTAAAATTGCAACATCAATATTTTTAGGAAACATAGGTATAACCACTCTGCCACGACCACTAATAACATTTAATCCCTCAAAAGGTTCCCAACAAAATCCATAATCTCCATACCCAGGAACTATTATAAAATAAGGTTTTAATTTAATGCTTGTGCCTCGTATCTTCCTTTCAAATATTTTATAATCAATTTTTTCAAATTCATTTAGTTTACTCTCAATAAGATCTTTTGAACCAATTGCATTAATACCATTTAAAAAAATAGAGGTTAATACTAAAAACCGATTCCCAAGTCTTCCAATAGATTTATTTATCATTTGTATTATAACCTCATGCTCCATTATTTTTTTACTGAAATTATCTTCTGTTTTTTCATTTATTTGAGATTCTTCTTTTAATTTGTTAAGTTGCTCAAAAATAATCTCAACTTCTTTGTTTACAAGTTTTAATTTTTTCAATTTTTCTATAGCTTGATCAATTAAACTCAAGATAGACTTTCGATATGGTTTTCCTTCATCTTCGATACCTTTAACAATTTCTCTTAATTGTCTTTCAATGAATTTCCTTTCTTCCAATTTCTCATTAAATGCCATCTCAAATGACGCAACATTTTTTGGAGCAACATTTTTTCTCGATTCAATTACCTCCATGAAGCTGCTTTCGTTTACTAATCCCTTTTTAACAGCAAGCAACCATTCATCAACATAAAATATATTTTCTTTATCATCCACAAAAGGAATGCTTTTTATTCTTTCAAAATCCCTGGAATTTAAATATCTAGGCTCGAGTAACCCATACCTTAAAAAGAGGCGTTTTTCAACTTCATAATTTTCGTCTATATTCTCAAGCAAATATCTATACAATTCCCATGTAATTTCAATAAAGTTTCGTTTCACTTGTGAATCGTTAAAGTTTTTTTCAAGGGCACTCTTTGCTTTAAAAACTTCTTTGGAAAGTTCGTTAGGTACATCTTTTAAAACATTTTCAAAAAACATAAAAACAACCCCCTACAAATTTATTAAACAATTCCTCTATGCTTTATAAAACTGTATATGATTATCCACATACCAAACATTACTTTAAGGTATATTAATATACTCAGTAATCTTACGTGAACACTGCCTAACAAAGAAGAGATCGAAAATCCATATATAATGAATATTGAGATTTTCTCAAAAAGTTTTATTTTATACTTTTCAAATACATACTCAATTTCATTAAATGTAGTACTTAGAGAGTATAGTAAAATACCAGTTCCTCCAACTACTCCAGCTGAAAAACCTCCACCAGGCGTCTTATCACCATAATAAGCTAAATAAAATGATAATAATATCACAAAATAACTAAGAAACTTTAATAATATTCTTATGTGAGTTTCATGTAAATGAAATTTTTGTCTTTCTTCTGAATAATTAAATAAAAATATTCCCATTGCAGCAAGTGAAAAAACCAAAACCTCAAAAAGAGTATCATACAACCTATTTTTTAAATATATTTCGGTAACAAAATTATTTACAATACCTAATCTACTAAAATCTAAGTTATGTGAGCTTTCAATAAACAAAAATATAAAAAATAAAATTGATAAAAAAATCAAAGAAAAAGACTTTATCCATGCCATGACAACTTAAATTCCTCCGTTTTAAATACATAAATATCAGTAAAATCAAACTTTTTAGCTTTTTTCACCATTTGCTCAGAGTTTTTTATAGATGCTACTACTAAAGCATCTATTCTAACTTTCGAATTGAGTGGCAAAATTGGTATGCCAAATACTCTAGAATTAACTTTACCGTTATCATCATCAAAAAATACAACTATATTATACCCTCTATTCAACAAAAGCTCAGCCAAAACTTTTCCAACAAGCCCTGCCCCATAAATCCCTATTTCATTTTTTCCTTTTAACTTCAAGAAAATATTTTCAAGTTGAGAATCTATCTTTTTTGACAAATTAACTATATCATTAAAAAATGAAAGCTTCAAAAAATATAATTCCGACAAACCTTCTCCTGTAACATTATAAATTTTGTTTTTTCCAAGATCCTTAGTTTCAATATATCCTTTCTTTTCTAATTCATTAATATATTTATTCACTAAAGATGGAACAACACCAGCTATGGCTGAAAGTTCTTTTTGAGAAAGGTTAGGATTTTCATACAAAGCTTCCAATATAACAAGCTTCCTGTATTCAGGTGTCGGTTGAAAAAATTTCAATGTATCTATTTTTATCAATTTGCTCACCCCTTTAAAAAATTATATCACAAAAATCGTGATATAATTTGATTGAGGAGGGATATTTATGTATATAAGAACGACAGTTGCACAATTAAATTCAACTCTAGGTGATTTCGAAGGAAACATGAAAAAAATTATATCTGCAATTGAAATTGCTGAAAATAACAATTCAGAATTCTTAATATTCCCTGAATTATTCTTGACAGGTTACCCACCTGAAGATTTAATTCTAAGAACTTCGTTTTTAAAAAAGAATATTGAATATTTGGAAAAAATTATTAATTTTTCCAGAGGTAAAAACGTAATTATTTTGTTAGGATTTATAGATATTGAAGATGATGCCTATAATTCACTTGCAGTTATAAGAGATGGGAAATTACTTGGGAAGTACCACAAAATGCATTTACCAAATTATAGTGTTTTTGATGAAAACAGATACTTTAAATCTGGAAATGAAATTGTTATTATAAATTATAACAATATTAAAATTGGAATAAATATATGCGAGGATATCTGGAGTCCATTAGGCCCTATGTTTTACCAAGCTATAAATGGTGCTCAACTAATCTTAAACGCGTCGGCTTCTCCATACTTCCATGGAAAAAGGGAGCTTAGAAAGAATTATCTATCCAAGAAATCATATGATCATCATTGCCCAATAGTTTACTGCAATATGGTAGGTGGACAAGATGAGGTAGTATTTGACGGTGGAAGCGTAGTTACTTCATCTGATGGAAAAATAATTTTTGAAGGAAAACCTTTTGAAGAAGAAATCTTTACAATTGATATACCTATCGAGGATAATTTAAGAACAAATCTACATGATCCAAGAAGAAGGTATATTAACATTGTAAATGACAAACCAATAAATTATATCTTTGTAAAAAGTGAGAACATAAATAAACTAAAGCCAATAAATTATAAAAACAAAAATTACACTTTAACAAAGGAAGAAGAAATTTTTAGGGCAATTACTTTAGGACTTAAAGATTACATCCAAAAAAATGGATTTAAAAAGGTTCTAATTGGATTAAGTGGCGGTATGGATTCATCTTTGGTAGCTGCAATAGCAGTAGAAGCTCTTGGAAATAAAAATGTAGTTGGTATTTTAATGCCCTCTATGTACAGCTCATCACACAGCATAGAAGATGCAAAAAAGCTAGCAGAAAATTTAGAAATTGAATACCATATTATAAAAATCTCAGATATTTATTATTCATTCAAAAACTCATTAAAAGATATATTTAAAGGAACAAGCGAAGATATAACAGAAGAGAACTTGCAAGCAAGAATTAGAGGAACTCTATTAATGGCTGTATCAAATAAATTTGGATATATTGTCCTTGCAACTGGAAATAAAAGCGAAATAGCTACTGGCTATTCTACTTTATACGGTGATATGGTAGGAGGATTTTCTCCAATAAAAGATATATATAAAACAGATGTGTATAAAATTGCAAGGTGGTATAATAAATTCAAAGGTAAAGAAATAATACCAGAAAATGTATTTATCAAACCACCAAGTGCTGAATTAAGACCTGATCAAAAGGATCAAGATACTTTGCCACCTTATGAAATCTTAGATGAAATTTTAAAAATGTACATTGAAAAAGAACTTTCTGTGGATGAAATAATTAATAAAGGATTTGATAAAGACACTGTAAAGTACGTAGCAAAATTAGTAGACAGGAATGAATACAAAAGACGCCAGGGTGTTATTGGCGTTAAAGTTTCGGAAAGATCCTTCGGAAAAGACAGGAGAATGCCAATAACAAATAAATATCGGGAATGGTGAATATGAAATTTGAAGAAATAATTGTCAATTATTTAGGTTTAATCTTTCAGCTTCTAGCAATTATAGTTATTACTTCCGGAATAGTTAAAGCTTTTACTATTTTTGTAAAAGACGCATTATTAAAAAAAGATTCAAAAGAAGCAATAGAAGAAAGTCGATTAGAGATAGGTCATTCTTTTTCGTTGGGACTTGCTATCTTAATTGGTTCAAGTATTTTAAAAACAACAGTTGCTCCTTCATGGAATGATATAGGGCAACTAGCTGCAATTATTGGAATAAGGACATTACTTAACTACTTTTTAAGAAAAGATATTAAAGGCGGGGATGAAAAATGATAAGAATTGGAGCACATATGCCCATCGGTGGTGGTTTTAAAAGAGTACCGAAAGAAACATATGAAATTGGAGGAAACGCATTTCAAATATTTCCGCATAATCCACGTCAATGGAAAGCTAACCTTCCAAAGGAAGAAGATATCAAATTATTTAAAGAAGGTATTAAAAAATACAAGATTGATCCAGAAGCTATGCTTTGTCATAGTGGTTACCTTATAAACATAGCAAGTCCAAATATCGAAACATGGAATAAATCATTAGAGCTATTAATCTTAGAAATGAAAATATGCTCAACCCTAGGTATAAAATATTTAAACATTCATCCTGGAAGCCACTTAAAAAGTGGAGTTGAAAATGGTATAAATCAAATTTTAAAAGCATTAAATACAGCTATGGAGAAAGAAAAAAATACTTTTATCTTACTTGAAAATGTAACAAAAAAAGGTGGGAATATTGGCTCGACACTTGAGGAATTAAAGTTAATTATTGATAAAGCTAAATTTCCTGATAGACTTGGTATTACCATTGATACTTGTCATGCTTTTGATGCAGGATATGATATAACTAATAAAGAAAAACTAAATGAATTTTTAAATAAGATAGATAAATACTTTTCACTCGAAAAATTAAAATTTATACACTTAAATGACTCAAAAAATGATTTAGGATCAAATAAAGACAGGCATGAAAATATTGGAAAAGGAAAGATAGGCTCTGAAGGTCTCAAAGTTTTTATATCACATCCACTTATTCAAAAAATACCATGGGTTTTAGAAACACCAGGCGATAATGATGTTCATAAAAAAGATATACAAGAAGTACTCAAAATTTTAGAGGTGAAATAATGAAGATAGGACTTTCTCTTGCTGCTGGCGGCGTTAAAGGATTTGCTCATATAGCAACGCTAAAATTTTTAGAAGAAAATGATATAGATGTTGATATTATAACTGGATCTTCAGCTGGAGCAATTGTTGCTGCTTTATACGGACTATATGGAGACAGTAACAAAGTTTTTGAAATGTTTTCAGAAGCAATTAAACTTTATCTTCCAAACTTCAAAAAATATATGACTAAACTTGAAAAGTCAAATTTTTGGTCTATTTTTCAAAGATCCTTAGTCCCGGTTGAAGATTACTATCCATTTTTCAAATTCCTTTTTGGAAAGAAAAAATTTAGTGATCTTAAAAAAAACGTTGGGATAATAACCTTTGATACTTTAGAAAGAACTTCGTTGTTGATTACAGAAGGTTTTTTAGTAGATGCTGTAATGGCAAGCTCATCAGTACCTGGTGTTTTTTCACCACTATGGATAGCTGGAACTCAAAATACTGATGGTGGAGTACTAGCACCTACCCCTGTAAAAGAAGCTAAACTTTTAGGCTCCGATTTTGTTGTTGCAAGCACCTTTGAAAGAAAACCGCAAGATTTTCCTAAAGATCAACTCGAACTAATGTACTACTTAGATACATGGAAAGAAATAGAAATTGAATATGTTGATTTAGAACTTGCTAATGTGGTAATATATTATAGAATACCTTATCAATGGTATGAATTTAATAATTACTTGCAAATTTACAATACTGCGCTAAACTATATAAATGAGAGGAGAGAAGAATTTGACCCTCGCTTTTGGTGGTGATTCAATTCTTTATTTATCAATTCCTGCTTTTTTTTCCGCAGCTGAAAAATATAATATTGAATTTGAAGAAATTCACTGTACTGGTTTTTCGTGCATACCGGCATATTTTTACCTAAAAACACAATCATCTTCGACAAGTTACTTATATTCAAAAAAATTATACCTAGAATTAAAAAAGACCTTTCATTTTTTATTTGGCTTGAACCTTTTTGGAATTACCGAGCAATTGAGAACTTTGTACAAAGCCTCAAGAAGTTTAAATGGTTTTAAATCTGAAAAAGTTCTTATAAACTTCGTAGATAAGTTTTTTGTTGATGAACCTATTCCAGAAAAATTAAAAATACATGCATTTAATATCAATACATTCAACGACGAAATACTAAAGGGGTCTTTAAAAGAAGCATTAATTAAAACATTGTCTATTCCCATAGAATTTAAACCTTATAATGGTTACATCACAGGTAGTTGGGTATATGGGATACCAGAAGCTGATTTTTTATTCTATATTGAAAATGAAAACGAATATACTTTGAAAAATGCTGTTGATTACATGATAGTATCAACAATACATAGAACAAAACAAATTGCAAAGAAAAGATTGGAAAATGCAAATCACAAAATAGTTATAAATACAAAATCTAAAAATCCTTTTGAAATTTCTACAACAATACTCAATATATCAGAAAAATATTTAGGGGGACTAATCAATGAAAAATAAATTTTTAACCTTTTTTATTATATTATTTCTAGCAACCATTGTTATCTCAAAAACTATACATATTTCTTCTGATTATATTGAACCAAGTGAGAAAACTATTGTTTACCAAGGAAATATTTTATTGAAAATTCCAGAGGACAAATTACTTTTAACCTCTAATGATATGGTAATAAGTAAAATAAACAATAAATGGATTGACCTAAATGTTGACGGTAAAGTTCACATAGAATTTGAAAATGGAGTAATGGAAGGTATAGAAATGAAATACAATATTGAATCACAAAAAGGAACAATTAAAAATGCATCAGTAACTATAAATGATTCACAAAGCTCGGAAACAATATTTATTTCATGTGAAACCCTTGAATTTGATTTAAAGAATAATACATTTTCTGGGAAATCTGAAAAAGAAAAAGTTTCAATTACAAAAGGAAGCATAATTGCTAAAGCTTTTGAATTTTGGTATGATAGAAATGAAGGTAAAATAATACTTTCAAACAATGTTGATTTAAAAGATGAAAAGAAAAAATTGAAACTTCTAGGTGAAAGCGTAAGCATAAATACCAAGGACAATAGCATGAAAGGTAAAAACGTTAAAGTAGAAATAGTGGTGGAGTGATATATGAAATACACAATTATTTCAGGACCAACAGCAGTTGGAAAGACTGATATAGTATTAGAAATTGCATCCCAAATTAACGCAAATATTATTTCAGTAGACTCAAGACAAATTTACAAATTAATGGACATAGGAACAGCCAAACCAAGTAAAGAAGAAAAATCAAAAGTTACACACTATTTAATTGATCACATTTACCCAGATGAATATTATAATGCTTTCCTATTCAGACAAGATGCACTAAAAATAAGAGATAAACTAGTTAACGAAGGTATTGTTCCACTTTTTGTAGGAGGAACAGGTTTATATATTGATTCATTAGTAAGAGGTTTTTTTGAAGGTGTACCTAAAGATGAAAAACTTAGAAAAGAACTAAGTGAAATGGAAAAAAATGAACCTGGTATTCTAAGGAGTATGCTGGAAAAGTATGATCCACAAGCTGCTCAAAAAATTCATCCCTCCGATATAAAAAGAACAATCCGAGCTCTTGAAGTTTATTTTAAAACAGGTAAAAAGATATCACAACTTCAAACACAATCAGAGTATTCAAAAGACTATAAAATACTTGTCTTAGATCGCTATCGAGATGAGTTATACGAAAGAATTAATTTAAGAGTTGACAAAATGATAAAAGAAGGACTAGTGGATGAAGTCAAATCTTTATTAGAAAAATATCCTAAAGATCTTAATGCATTTCAAACAATTGGATATAAAGAAATAATACGCTATTTAGAAAATACATACGATTTGAATACTGCAGTCCACTTAATAAAGAAAAACACAAGACACTATGCAAGACGGCAAATAATCTGGCTCAGGCGATATAAGCAAGCTAAATGGATAAATCTATCTGAAATCTCAAGAAAAAAAGCTATAGAAGAAATTAAAAAATTTATATTAGAGGTGTAAAAATGCAGGCATTATATAGAAAATATAGGCCGAAGTTATTCTCTGAAGTTGTTGGTCAAAATCATGTAAAAACCCTGTTTTTAAATTCATTAAAAAATGGAGAAATCTCACATGCGTATATTTTTGCAGGTCCACGTGGTACCGGAAAAACTACTGTTGCAAGGATACTTGCAAAATCTCTTAATTGTGAAAATAAGAATGGAGTTGAACCATGCAATAAATGTAATACTTGCCAATCAATAGATAATGGTAGTTTTATGGACGTTCTTGAAATAGATGCTGCTTCAAATAGGGGTATAGATGAAATTAGAAAAATACGTGAAACGGTAGGATATCACGCAGCCCAGGGAAATTATAAAGTTTATATAATTGATGAAGTTCATATGTTAACAAAAGAAGCTTTTAATGCTCTATTAAAAACACTGGAAGAACCTCCTTCAAACGTAGTCTTTATACTCGCTACTACCAACCCTGAAAAGATCCCTCAAACTATCATATCAAGATGTCAAGTAATAGATTTTAAGAATATAACTATTGAAGATATTATAAAAAGGCTCGAATTTGTATGTAAAAAAGAAAATATAAATATAAGCCAAGAAGCCTTAAATGAAATTGCAAAAAGGGCAAATGGTGGAATGAGAGATGCATTAACAATCCTAGAACAAGTATCAAAAAGCTCTTCAAAGAACATTACTATAGAAGATGTTCGTGAAACTCTTGGATTAGTCCCAATAGAGGTTATTAATGAAATTATTGATAGTATAAAAATTGGAGATATTAAGAAAACCACAGAAATCATTGAAAAAGTTTATTTTTCCGGAAAAGATCCTGAAGTATTTCTGATGCAACTACTTGAAGAAATGATTTTGAAAATTGAAAGTGGTGATTATGAATTAATTGAATTTTTAAAGCCACTCTCAGAAATTTTAAAAGATATAAAATATTCCGAAGAAAAATTAATTTTGATAAAACTTGGTTTTTTAAGCGTCATGAAGTTAAAACCACCTCGAGAAAATATAAAGAAAAATGTCGAAAAAGCTGAAGAGAATGAACCTGTACCTGAAAGTAAACTAAATGATAAAGATTTAGAATCAACTCAAAATGTTGAAAATAAAGAAAAAAAGATCGAAAATGAAGAAAATATAAGCAAAATAATGGAATATCTAAAACTACATGGAGATTTATCACTTTACGTTGGGCTTTCATTTTCAAAAATTGAAGAGCTCCCTGACAGAGTTAAAATAACTTTTCCACCAGAGAAAAAAATTCACTATGAGCTTGTTAGAAGTAAAATACATGAATTAGAAAAATTGTATACCTCAAAATTTGGGATCTTTAAACCCTTTGAAGTAATAATTAAAGAAAATTCAAAAGAAGATGATGTACTTAATAAATTAAAATCATTATTTGGAAATAATTTTATAGTAGAGGGGGATAATGAATGAATGAATTAAATATTGATGAAATAATACTAAAAGCAAATCAATCTCGTGCATCTGATGTACATATATCTGCTAATATGCCCATTATGTTAAGAGTCGATGGAAACTTAGTAAAACTTCCTGGAGAAAATATTCCAACTGCCCAAGAAATAGAAATAATGGTTGAAAATTTATTTTCAAAACTTGGAATAAACTCATTAAAAAAAGAAATAGATTTTTCTTTTTCTATACATAATATTAGAATAAGAGCAAACTTCTACTATGAAAAAAGAAATCCCACTCTTGCTTTAAGACTTATACCAAAAAAAATTAGAACAATAGAAGAATTAGGGCTGCCAAAAATATTAAATGAATTTTCAGAAAAAGACCATGGATTAATTCTGGTAGCTGGTCCTACGGGTAGTGGGAAATCAACAACTCTTGCCGCAATGATTGAACATATAAATTCTCGATTTGCAAAGCATATAATAACAATAGAAGACCCAATTGAATATGTTTTTGACTCAAAAAGATCTTTAATACATCAAAGGGAAGTTGGAACCGATACTGATAGTTTTTCAGATGGGTTAAAATATGCTCTTAGACAAGACCCAGATGTTATATTAGTAGGAGAAATGAGAGATTTAGAAACAATGTCACTTGCCCTAACAGCTGCAGAAACAGGACACTTGGTATTTGCAACAATTCATACAAATTCAGCTGCCTCTGCTCCTGAAAGAATAATTGACGTTTTTCCAGCCCATCAACAAAAGCAAATAGCTCTTCAACTTGCAAATACGCTGATAGCAGTAATATTCCAGAGATTAGTTCCTAAAAAAGATTTTGGAGTTGTTGCAGTTGATGAAATAATGATAGCTACACCTGCTATAAAGAACCTTATTAGAGAAAATAAATTACATCAAATAGAAGGCGTTATGCAAACAAGCAAAAAACAAGGAAATATATTATTTGATGACGCGCTTATCGATGCATTCTTAAAAGGTGTCATAACAAAACAAGCAGTTTTAGAAAACGCTAGAAATATTGAGGAGGTGTCTAAAAAGATAGGATGGAGAATATAGAAATAGTTCAACAAATTCATGAATGGAGTAAAAAACTTTTAAAATCATTAGAAGAAAAATTAAGTTCTCAGCTAACACCTGACCAGATCAGAACATATTCTGAAAAGTATTCAAAAATGAAAGAAATTTTTCAACTTGCAAAAGAATATCTTGAAATTGAAGATGAAATTGAGTTGTGGAAAGAAGAAATGCCTGAAGGTTTTGAGCATGAAGTTGAAAAACTACAAAAAAAACAAGAAGATATAATGCAGGACTTAATTTCATTAGTACTCCCCGAAAGCGAATACAGCGGAAAAAACGTTTTTCTAGAAATACGTGCAGGTACTGGTGGAGAAGAAGCCGCACTCTTTGCTGCTGATCTATTAAGAATGTACCTTAGATATGTAGAAAAAAAGAATTTTAAGGCAGAAATTGTTGATGAAAATAAAACCGATTTAGGTGGATACAAAGAAGTTGTAATAAAAATCAAAGGTAAAAACGTTGGAAACTTATTAAAATATGAAAGTGGAGTACATAGGGTTCAAAGGGTCCCTACCACAGAATCTGGTGGTAGAATCCATACATCTACTGCCACTGTTGCCGTTCTCCCTGAAGTTTCAAACGTTGAAATAGAAATAAATCCATCAGACATTAGAATTGACACATACAGGGCATCTGGAGCTGGCGGGCAGTATGTTAATAAGACGGAATCTGCAGTGAGAATTACACATATTCCAACGGGAATAGTTGTTACTTGTCAGTCTGAAAGATCCCAACTTCAAAACAAAGAGCAAGCAATGAATATATTAAGAGCAAGGCTTTTTAAATTAAAACTTGAAGAACAAGAAAGAAAGATCAGCTCAAATAGAAAATCACAAATTGGAACAGGAGAAAGAAGTGAAAAAATAAGAACTTACAATTTTCCTCAAAACAGAGTAACTGATCACAGAATAAATTATACATCATACAATTTGCAAGCTGTTCTTGATGGAGAATTAGATGAATTTATAACAAGACTTATGCGAATAGATATGCTTGAACAATTAGAAAACATTTTAAAAGGAGGAAATGAAGATGAAAATTAATGTAGTAGATCATCCGCTAATTAAACACAAGCTGACAATAATGAGAAAAACTGATACCGGTCCAAAAGAATTTAGAGAACTCCTTAAAGAAATAACTCTTTTAATTGCTTATGAAGCAACAAGGCATTTGGAAATTCATGAAACAGAAATTGAAACACCTTTAGAAAAAACAAAAGGATATTTTATTGACGACAAAGATGTTGTTATAATTCCAATTTTGAGAGCAGGGCTTGGAATGTCAGATGGAATTTTGCAATTACTTCCAAATGCATCAGTTGGTCATATAGGAATCTACAGAGAACCTCACACTTTAAAAGCTGTTGAATATTATGCTAAACTTCCAAAAATTAATGAAAATTCCTTTGTTTTCGTATTAGATCCAATGCTTGCAACAGGGGTTTCTTCCGTTAAGGCATTAGATATTGTAAAAGAACATGGTGCAAAAAATGTTATTCTTGTAACACTTATAGCATCACCAGAAGGGACAAGGGTTGTAAACAGCAAACACCCAGATGTTATTATTTATACAGCCTCCCTTGACAGAGAATTAAATTCAAAAGGATATATACTTCCTGGATTAGGTGACGCTGGAGACAGATTATTTAGAACAAAATAGGGGGGATTATTTTGAGCAATAATGATGCTTATAATATAAAAGATTTAGAAAGCATGACAATAAGAGATTTGTACAAACTCGCTAAAGAATATGATATTCCCAGATACACCTCTTTAAAAAAACAGGATTTAATATTTGCAATCTTAGAAGCAAGGGCCCAATCAGAAGGATACTTTTTTGGAGAAGGTGTTTTAGAAGTACACCCTGATGGGTTTGGCTTTTTAAGAAGTCTAGAAAGTATGTTACCAAGCTCCAAAGATATATACATCTCAAATTCTCAAATAAGAAAATTCAACCTAAATACCGGTGATATTATATCTGGTGTAATTAGACCCCCAAAAGAAGGCGAAAGATTTTTTGCAATGATAAAAATTGAGGCGGTAAATTATAAAGACCCAGAGTTTGCAAACGAAAGAGTTAATTTTGAAAATTTAACAGCATGCTATCCTGACAAACAATTTTTCTTAGAAACAAACAAAGATACATACTCTACAAGATTAATTGATTTATTTTCCCCAATAGGCAAAGGACAAAGAGGTATGATAGTTGCTCCACCAAAAGCTGGAAAAACGACTATTTTAAAAGAAATTGCAAATGGAATTGCAAAAAATCATCCAGATACAATAAGAATAGTTCTTTTAATAGATGAAAGGCCAGAAGAAGTAACAGATATAAAGGAGTCAGTTAATGCATGGGTAATTGCTGCACCTTTTGATATGCCACCTGATAAACAAATTAAAAAAGCAGAACTTACACTTGAAATGGCAAAAAGACTTGTGGAATTTGGCTACGATGTTGTTATTTTAATGGACAGTCTGACAAGGCTTGCAAGGGTGTATAATATAAATGTTCCACCAAGTGGTAAACTTCTTTCTGGTGGTGTAGATCCTGCAGCTCTTTACAAACCCAAACACTTTTTTGGAGCAGCTCGTAATACAAAAGAAGGGGGAAGTTTGACAATAATTGCAACTTCTTTGATCGAAACGGGGTCAAAAATGGATGAAGTAATTTTCGAAGAGTTTAAAGGAACTGGAAATATGGAACTCGTTCTCTCAAGACAACTTGCTAATAAAAGGATTTTCCCTGCAATCAATATTATGTTATCTGGAACAAGGAGAGAAGAGTTACTACTTAGCAATGAAAAATTAAAAAAGTTGTGGCTTTTAAGAAAAATGTTGTCTTCAATGAGTGAAGAAGAGGGATTAAAGCTTATCCTCAATAAAATGAAAGAAACAAACACAAATGAAGATTTTCTTGCATTAATTGATCTTCAATAGTGAGGTAATATTTTATGAAAAGATTTTTAATTCTGATTATGTTTATCATTATTTTAAATACGTTATTTTCTTTCGAAAAAAAAGCAATAGAATATTATCAAGCAGGCCTCAATGCATATCAACAAAGCAACTATGAAAAAGCACTTTACTATTTTGAAAAAGCCCTTGTTATTGATCCTTCAATTGAAGGGTATGATACTTCGTTAAAATTTAAAGCAGGAATATCAGCTTATATGATTGGGAACTATGAAAAGGCTAAAGCTTATCTTTCAGGGTATACCGAAAATCCATTTGTAAAAGAGCTTTTGAATGATATTTTAAAAAATTCAACATCCACATCAGAAGAATGGAGTAATTGGATTGAAAAGTATAAACCAATTGAATTACCTGCTTCAACTGAGACTACAAATAAGAAAAACAATTCAAAATTGATACTTTTCTTAATTACTTTTTTATCATCCTTTGTAATTTTACTTATAATGGAATTAAGAGTTATAAAAGCTAAAAAAACTTATCCTCAGCCTCTTGAAACAACAAAAGAATTTGAACAACAGCTTACAACAAAAACTTCAGGAATTATTTTTAACGAAAGCGAAGAATTAATTCCTGAAAATTCTTATACTATGGACTTTAATGAACTTATAAACAAAGAGCTCTCATTCTTATCTGAATTATTTGAGGAACTCGAAGAAATAGAAAATAATAATGAAGAAGAAATAAAAAGTGACATTGAAGATAATATAGAAAACTCTTACCCTGAAATTATAGCTGAAAAAGAAAATAAAGAAGAAGAAAATGTGGATATTGATGAAGTTATTGAAGAAATAGATGAATTAGAAGAAATGGTATCTGCTCAAGATGAAAAATTAATTAAAAACGAAGTTGAACAGTCATTAATTGAAAAAATTAAAAGCCTTGAAATTTCTTCATCAGAAGAAAGTAGTGGAGAACTTCCAATTGAAATTGCAGAAGAATTCTCATCATTAAATATAGAAGAAATATTTTCAAAATTGGATGAAAAAGAAGATCTTGAAGAAGAGGAATTAAAATTAATAACAGAAAAACTAAAAGAATTCATTTCAAATCAAAACCAAAAAGAAAAGGAGGAGATTATATAAGAAAAACTATACTTTTTCTAACACTTCTTCCATTAATTATTTTTTCTGACTCTTCTATGTTTAATTTCATAGAAAATATTGCTGGTAAAAGAGATTTTTTTATATATGGAACTCTACATTTTGATGTATATGATCAAAATAATAAGAATCTACAAAGCGATATAACATTAGATGCAACAATAGTTAATTTAGAACATTTTTACTTGCAAATTTACAAACCCGAATTTTTAAAAGATATACAAATAGAATTTAATAGTCTTACAAAAACAACGTATTACAAATATAGTAATTATAAAGTTGTAGATGTTTCTGCAATTGATCTTGACTATATTTATGAAATTTTAAAAACAATTTTTAGCTTTTTATCTTCTTCACTTTTTACAATATATGAAGATCAAGAAAATTTAACCTTAATCCCCGCAGGTGCCCCATTCTTGAAAAGATTAGGCTTAGAACCAACTAAAATTAGTGTTTATTTTGATAAAGACTCATTGAAAAAAATTATGTTTACCACCGATGATAGTACTGAAAATATTACAATTACATTTGATAAATTTCAAATTCTAAACTTAGAAAATCAGAGGTGAATCATTATGAAAAAGATTTTTGCAATACTTATTATTTTGACTATCTTTTCTCTAATTTTTTCAAATGAAACTTTTCTAGATTTTGGTATTGGATGGAATCTTGGAAAATTCTCAAATTATGGCTTAAATCTTGGTTTTTCAAATAACTTGTTTAATATACAATGGATATTTAATTTCTCAGAAAACTTTGATCACAAAATTTTTGTAGATTCTGCTATAGCAAAGTTTGAAAATATAAGTTTTGGACCTATTCTATTTGTTAACAACACAACATATGATAGCACATCACTATATATTGAAGCTGGGCTCAAAACTTCTCTTTATATTCCTGATATAGAAATTTCTCTATCACTTACATACCCATTAAATAAAGAAGTAAATTATAACCTCACTGATTTTCTACTAGTTAATCTAAAATACATCGTTCCCCACCCAAATACAAAAAAAATTTGGCGTGATAAGCTTTTTTTGCTAATAAGTTATTCTAAAAAAACTGTCTTTTTTGGAGTAGGACTATCTGAACCATTTTAATAAAATAGCTTTGGAGGAAATTTAATGGAAATCTATCCAAATGTTACCAGCATAGATTTAAAAAAACTTATTGATATGGGAATAGATTTATTTATTTTTGATTTTGATAACACTATTAATAAATGGAAAGAAAGCAAAATTCCAAACGAAATAATTCAAATTTTTAATTATCTTGAAAAAAATGGTGCAAAAATAATAATTGTTTCGAATGGAAAACCAAGAAATTTAAACGTAAATGTTAAAACCCTTTGGCTTGCAAGAAAACCCTTACCTTTTAAATTTAAAAAATACTTGAAAGAAAAGAATATAAAATATAATAAAGCAGTAGTTATTGGTGATCAATTATTTACTGATATGCTTTTTGGAAAGCTTTTGAATGCGTATTTAATAAAAGTCGAACCACTTGATACACAGAAAGAATTTTTCATAACAAAAATTCTTAGATTTTTTGAAAAAATAGTCTTGAAATTTTTTTAGAGTATGTTATAATAGCTTGTGGAGGCGTGTTCCGAACTGGCTAAGGGGCCGGTCTTGAAAACCGGTGGGGGTTACACCCCCGTGTGGGTTCGAGTCCCACCGCCTCCGCCAAATATGAAATGGTCCCCATCCATTGAGGATGGGGTTTTTTCTATTTTTTCAAACAGATTTTATATACAATAACACTAATTACTTAAATTTTCCCATATATTCTCAATTTCAGCTTCATAAGTTTTAAAAATTTCCAAAATCTTAGGGTTAAATTCATCTGGTGAAGTTCTTCCATCTCCATTTAGCATAATCTCCAAAGCTTTTTTGTGAGTAAACGGTTTTTTATATGGTCTTTTTGACCTTAAAGCATCATAAACATCTACTATGTTTACAATTTGCGCTTCAATTGGTATCTGATCTCCTTTTAGTCCATAGGGATATCCTTTTCCATTAAATTTTTCATGATGATACAAAGCTATCCTTTTTGCAATTTCTAATCTTTCATCTCCATCCAGTATTTCTGCCCCCCAAATCGTATGTTTCTTCATAATTTTCCATTCTTCACTAGACAAAGAAGAAGGCTTTCTCAATATTTCCGGTGGAACTTTTATCTTTCCAATATCATGCAATGCCGAATACAAATATATCTTTTTTACCAAATTATCTGGTAGTTTCATCTTTTCTGCTAAAAATTTTGATAAAACTTGAACTCTTTTAATGTGATTACCGGTATCTTCATCAAAACCTTCAACAATAGTCGCCATTTTTTCAATGAATAGTTCGTACGTAGTTTCAAGCTCTCCAGAATATTTTTCTATTTCTTTATAAGCTTCTTCCAGCTCTTCATTTGTAGCTTTAAGTTCTTGAAAGTTCGCTTCAATTATTGAAATCATATCGGCAATCTCATTAACCAAAACATCAATTTCTTCAATTTCAGTATTAATTTTTGAACCATCAAATTCTTGATTAGTTAAATATCTTTTTGTTTCATCTATAATATTTTCAATTGGAACTCTAATGTTAGAATTCAATTCTTCTTCCACATTATTATCAGTCAAATGTCCTAAGACTAAAATTCCTAAAACAATTGTAATTGTAATTAAAAAGTTTGGGAGCAATCTAATTACATATATACTGCTCCCCTGAAGGATTGGACAGTTAGAAAGTAGAGAGTATAATCATATACGAAGGGGAGTGAAAGGTATGAGAAGGAAGTTTTCTGCTGAA